>JAGYMR010000428.1 GCA_018400515.1 Tangfeifania sp. | reverse complement strand
CCCGATTTGTAATTGCTGCCTTCCTGGAGCTCTTTTTCCGTTTTTTTACGTCCCAGAAACCAGGCGACAAAAATAACGATGAAGAATCCCCCCAGCGGTAATAATATATTGGCTGACACCGAATTCATCAAATCAAAAACGGTTAATCCAAATATTTGAAAATCAGACATGGAGCCGGAGCTCAATACGCACATAATCCCCAGCACAGAAACAGTGGCCGTTCCCAGCCAGGTGGCTGCCCGGCGTTTCATATTTAATTCCTCCACAAAAAATGCTACAATCACTTCCATCAAAGAAATGGTAGAGGTAAGAGCAGCCACGCCCAGCAGAATAAAAAATATGATGGCGAAAAAGTATCCCCCGGGCATTTGCTGGAAAATATTGGGCAGGGCAATATAAACGAGGCCCTCACCCGATCCGGGTTCAATATTAAAAGCGAAAACGGCAGGAAAAATAGCCAGTCCGGCAAGAATGGCGATAAAAGTATCGGCAATGGCCACAGAGAACGCAGTCACTTCCAGGTTGTCCTTTTTCTGGATATAAGAGCCATAAGTAACCAGTGTTCCCATACCTATACTTAATGAAAAGAAGGCCTGGCCAAGGGCTTCCAGCACAACAGAAGTAGTTACTTTACTGAAATCGGGTTTAAACAAAAAAGCAATGCCGCCGGAAGCACCCGGCAGGGTGACCGACCGGACAGCCAGGATGATAAGAAGAAAAAACAGCAGGGGCATAAGTATCTTGGTATACTTTTCAATCCCCTTTTGAACTCCTGCCATGATGATAATGGCCGTGAGAACCATAAAAACAAAAAACCAAAGCAGGGGACGCCAGGTTCCTCCGGTGAAGGAATAAAACATATCATGCAACTGAACGGGAGTAACACCATCAAACCCGTTTATTACCGATTGATAGATGTATTCAAGGGTCCACCCGGCAACAGCGGTATAAAACGAAAGAATCATAAAAGCTGCCGCCACCCCCATAATACCAACAAGATACCAGGGTTTCCCCGGAGCCAGTTTCCGGAACGATCCAAAAACATTCCGTTGAGCGCTGCGGCCAATGACAAACTCAGAAAGCATGACCGGAATGCCAATAATAAGAATAAATCCCAGGTAAATAATGAGAAAAGCCCCTCCACCATTTTCTCCTGCCACATAAGGAAAGCGCCAGATATTTCCAAGACCGATGGCAGAACCCGCCGTAGCAGCTATCACACCAAATTTGGAACCAAAAAAATCACGATTGCCGGGAAGATGAGACATAAGTTAATTATTAAATGATTTTGGAATACACCCTTCATCTTTTATTTCTCAATATAAACGGAACAAAAATAAAAAAACTTATCTTTTCAGGTTAACCGCGGGTTAAATGAAGTGATACTTTTTAAACGTTTTACGTAATTTCACGCGTCCCGGGCCGGGAGGAAAATTTCCGAATTTTCCGGACTAAAAAGGATATCCGATCGCAAAAGAAATATTAAAATCATCGCCCCTGTATTTCCGTTGCCCGATGATCCATCCGTTCCCGGCAGTTTCTGAAGGATCGCGCAGTTTCATACCCACATCGAGCCGAAAAATAAAATAGTTAAAGTCGAACCGGAAACCAGTACCGGTGCCCAGAGCCAGTTGTTTATAAAACGTATCCGGTTTAAACAGTGCTCCCGGACGGTTGTCCTTCCGGTTAATGGCCCAGATATTCCCGGCATCAAAAAAGATGGCACCTTCGAGAAAATCCATTAACCCGAAGCGGTATTCCAAATTTGCTTCCAGTTTTATATCGGACGACTGGTTGGGATAGGCATTGGCGGGAGAC
>JAGYMR010000427.1 GCA_018400515.1 Tangfeifania sp. | reverse complement strand
ACACCGCCCTCCCAGGGCAATTTTCCGGGGAAGTTAGCTCCCCCGGCTAAGATTAGCACCCCGTCGTCCATCCCGGTGTATGGTCCGGCCAGTCCGGGTTGTGTCGTGTAACCTGGATTGGGCGGAAGTCCCGAAAGGTATGAAAACTGAAAATAATTGCCGGATGAAAAGAGGTTCGTTGAAAGGAACAGCAAAAGATATGTAAATAGGTACTTCATTGCATCTCCCCGTCTTAGCGGTTTTTTATCTCTTTTAAAATTGCCTCCGAAGAAAACAGCTCTTTTGGTTTAAAAGAGACATAAACCATTTTTTCATAGGGCCTCTTTTCCCCTGCTTCAAAAAACAGTCCCACTTTTCCGCCAGGTAATTTCACCATGCAGGAGTAAGCTGAGGGCCCGGCATAAACCAATTTGCTATTGCTCCAACTTTGGCAGTTATCGAAGCTGGTTTTTACCGTCATAGCAGTACGTCCAACAGGAACAGCCGGATTGGAAAAAAGATAAAGATTCTTTTCTTTATATTCTCCAAAATTCAGCAGGCTTGCCTGGCACTTTGATTCCACGAGTTGAGCATCGTGAGTGATGTCTGTCCAGCTTTTTCCGCCGTCATGGCTTAAGGCCACGGCTCTGCTGTATTGGTTGTTGTACGACCGCATGTTCATCAGCAAAGTACCGCCGGACAATTCAGTCACCTGGCTTTCGTTACAACCGGGGCGGATGGGATCGCTCATTTCCCAGGTTTTCCCATGGTCGTCGGAAAACAGAACATGGGCACCGTAACCGTAAGGTCCGTTCCTGACCGTTCCTTCCGGATCGTCGTAACTGTGGTTGGCCGGAATGACCAGACGGCCTTTTTGCGGGCCGCTTTTTATCCGGATACCGATTCCCGGGCCGGTGGCATACCATCCCCAAGAAGTATCGCGACAAGGGGCTGGAAGGGGTTCAGGATCCGACCAGGTTAACCCGTCGTCATCCGAATAGCAGGTATAAGGGAGACGGGGTGAGGCGGCTGTTTTGTGAATAATTGCCGTTTCATTGTCCTCGCCGTTGTTCCAGGTAAGGAAAAGCCAAATGCGGCCGGTTGCTTCATCGATGACCGGACATGGATTTCCGCAGGTGTTTGTCCCGTCGTTCCATACAACCTGTTCATCGCTCCACGTTTTTCCGCTGTCTCCGGAACGTTTCAGCAGCACGTCGATGTCGCCCGAATCGCCCGCTTCACGCCCTTCGCAAAAGGCGAGCAAGGTGCCATTCTTTGTTAGAATGATTGACGGAATCCGGTAGTTTTTGTATTTCCCTGAACCCTGTTGCCACAATACACGGGTGGTTTGGGCTGGTAAAGATCCCGGAAGAATGATTCCCCAGAAAAAAAAGAGGGCAGCAATCAATGTAAAAAATGGTTTTGCTCTCATAAAAAATATTTATACGCTTTGCGAAACATGAAACACGGCCAAATGACCCGTTGCCATCACGGCAGGTTTATAATACATCTTACAATTTATTTTTCGACAAAGAAAATACGTCCCTGTCCGGGCCCCATCCAGTTATTCTCCCCGCTCCAGGGTTCTGCCTCGCCCGAATAGCTGTTTATCTGGTAAATGCGCCCCGCTGCCTTAAAAGAGAGACTGATCATCTTCGATTTTTCCAGGCTCTTATTGACCACAATGACATGGGGGTTCCCGGAATCATCCACAAACTCCCCGACAACCATATCCGGTTCTCCTCCACGCTCCACTTCCAGGGAAGATAAAAAGCGGGAGTCCTCCAATCCCGATTTGCACTCCGCAATTTTAGGATAATGGAAAACATTGACGCTCTTTAGTTT
>JAGYMR010000426.1 GCA_018400515.1 Tangfeifania sp. | reverse complement strand
TTTGTTTTCAGTTTTGAGTCTACTCCAAAAAGAAAATTCTCGCCACCAAGACTCTAAAGCACAAAGGTTTCACAAAGCATAGATTGCTGATTTTGAAATTTTTGTGATTCTTTGTGTTTTCGTGACTTCGTGGCATTTTTTCTTTTTTAGACTTTTTAAAGTGGACTCAGTTTTTATTTCCGGAACGAAAGTACCGATTGTTTTAATTATTCCAAAGGATTATGGTCATTTCCTTTTTTGTATTTTTGTCTCCAAATTCCAAAGATCTGATTTTATGAAGCCGGTTCAATTCACCATTTTTTTTATCCTTTTATGCCTGGTTTCCCTTCCAGGGTTGACACAGAGAGAGGGAAAAACCACCTTGCCTGAAAGCTACCATTCCATTTCAAGCCATGAGTTGCTTGAGTGGGTTGAGGAGCTTTCTTCTGAAAAATACCGTGGACGTCTTTCGGGGTCACCGGAGTATTTAAAGGCGGCTCAGTGGTGTGCCCGGAAATTCCATTCCTGGGGTATCCGCCCGGCTAACGGCGACAGTTATTTCCAATATTTCCCCAATGAATATACCGAAGTATACTCCAGCGGGAGTTTATCCTACTTTCCGGAAAACGGAAGGGAGATCCCGTACCGGTTTCCTCAGGACTATTTTCCCGGTTCCAATTCTGCTCCAGGCAATGTTACCGGGGAGCTGGTATATGTGGGGCATGGCATAACCGCCCCCGAACTGGGGTACGACGATTATGAAGGTGTGGATGTGAATGGAAAAATAATTCTCCTTGAATCGGGAACGCCATATACGAAAAATGATTCAACCCTTGCCCGCTGGACACCCTATGCCTATCACCGGTATAAATTCCGGAATGCCGTGAAGCACGGAGCAGCCGGTTGTTTGTACATCGGGAAAATTGCCAATCCCAATACGGTGAATCTCGACGATTTTGTGTATGCTCATATTGACCAGCATGTGGCGGAACAGATTTTTGCGGATGCAGGGAAGGATTACAGTGGAGTAAAAGAAGCTTTAAAATCCATGAAGGCCCCTTCTTTTCATTTCCCTCCTGAACAAAAGGCCTCTATATCGGCTGAAACCCTCTACTTCCCCGGTTCCCGGGCATGCAATGTGGTTGGGGTTATTGAGGGGGCCGATCCGGATTTAAAAGATGAAGTGATCATTGCAGGAGCTCATCTCGATGGGCAGGGGCACCTGGGGGAACTGTTCCCCGGTGCACTCGATAACGCTTCGGGAGTGGCAGATGTTATGGGTGCCGCCAAGGCACTTGCCCATTCGGAGATTAAGCCCAAAAGAACGGTGTTGTTTATCCTTTTTGGAGGAGAGGAGTGCGGCCTCTATGGCAGCACATGGTATGCTGAAAATCCATTGTTCCCGGTCGAAAAAACCGTGATGATGATCAACCTCGATATGGTAGGTAACGGCACCGGCTTTTTTGTCTCCAACGGGAAAAGTTATCCCCGCCTTTTCAACCATTTTGAATCGGTATGCAACGATTACCTGCACCGGTCAATAGGCGCTTCCGCGCAGCGAAAAAATTTTGGCCGCCCGCGGTCCGATGCCTCGCTTTTCGAAAATACCGGGATTAAAACCTTTTCCCTTTGGACCCGGAATTCTGTTCACCCGGTTTATTACCACCATCCCCTCGACCAAACTGTTTACCTTACCCCCGAAATCATGGAAGATGCTGCCAAATTGCTTTTCCTTGGAATTCTGGGGGTTGCGAATGAGGAGGGTATTTGAAAAGCATCATGCCTTGCTGACGAAGGTTTTGTTGTAATAAGTAAAAAATTGGATTTATGGTTCTGCATTCCGGACTT
>JAGYMR010000425.1 GCA_018400515.1 Tangfeifania sp. | reverse complement strand
ATTGAAATCATAAAAGGTCCCTCATCAAGTTTATACGGCGCCGGACTGGGGGGCGCCCTCCTTTTTCATCCCCGGGACATCCGAAACGATTTTGTAAACCACCAGACAACCATCGCCTCGTTCGACACCTATAAAAACACCCTCACGGCAGGAATCCGCCACAAAAAAGGGGATCTGTATTCATTGGGTTCCATTCTCAACTCACAGGGATTCAGGGAGAACAATGCCACCAACCGCGCCAATTTTCTCCTCCGGTCGGGTTTGGATCTGTCAGAAAAAATTCATGTGGGGGCCTTGCTAAAGACAACCAAAATGAAAGGATATATTCCAAGTTCTCTCGACTTGCCTGCTTTCTTAAATCACCCTGAAAAAGCGGCTGCCAACTGGAATGAAACAGGGGGGTATGAGGCGTACCACAATGGACAGGCCGGGCTCTCCATGACCGCCGCTCCCGGGGGCAACCAAAAAGTATCACTGGCCCTCTTCGGCAGTTTTCGCCAGGCAGATGAATTAAGGCCTTTTAATAAACTTGAAGAAGCTTCGTCGTACTGGGGATGGCGGGGGTACTACCAGAAAACCTTATCGGGACAAACAGCCGATATGACCGTTACCTCGGGAATGGAATTTTTTCGTGAAAGGTATCACTGGTCCACCTGGTCCAATGAAACGCCGGGAAAAGTGCTTTCCGATAATAAAGAAAAACGTTCCTATGAAAACCTGTTTGCACAAATTGAATGGAACTTCTACAAAAAGCTTTTCCTGTCAACAGGCATCAACGGAAACCTCACCCGTTTCGATTATACCGATCATTATCCGGAGGATGGTGATAAATCGGGCAAACGCGCTTACAAGCCAGTTATTTCGCCCCGGCTTGGCGTCAACTTTAAACTTTCCGGCGCCCTCTCCCTGTTCGCAAACGCCAGTCACGGTTTTTCCACCCCCACCTTTGAGGAGACATTGTTGCCGGAAGGAACGATCAACCCTGACATAAAACCTGAAAGTGGATGGAACCTGGAAACGGGGGTGCGGGCTCATCCCGGCAACCGGTTACAGGCAACCCTCAGCTATTACAGGATATACATTAAAAATCTCCTGGTAGCCCGCCGGACCGGTCAGGATGCGTATGTGGGTGTCAATGCCGGCAAATCGCTTCACCCCGGACTGGAAGCAGAGGTACACTGGTCGGTAATGCAGCCGGGAACGTTTCCGTCCCTTGTTGTCAATGGCAATGCCACCCTTGCCAAGTACCATTTTCAGGATTTTGTGGACGCCGGTGCTGACTACTCCGGTAAATTACTGCCCGGAACAACCCGGAATACCTGGTTGTTGACGGCCACTTTTCAGCCGGTAAAAAACATCCGAATTAAAACAGGACACCGCCATACAGGGAAAATGCCGGTGAATGATGCCAATACAGCTTTTACCGATCCGTATGGCATTACATCCCTGGAAGCCGGTTACCACAAAACCATTAAAAAAGTTCACCTGAAACTGAAAGCCGGTATACAAAACCTGTTCGATGTGCATTATGCCTCGATGCTGGCTGTCAATGCCCCGTCTTTCGGGGGGAACCTTCCGCGGTACTACTACCCCGGCAATCCCCGGAACTTTTTTGTTACCCTGCTGGTAGGATTTCATTCACACCGAAAAAAATTTCAAAAAAATATTGCACCGTATTTTAATGAATGAGCATCCCGCTGAATCTCTTCCCGGTTTTGTTATTGCAGCTATAAACCTGCCCCCTACTCCATCCGTACAATCTTTGGATAAAAAACACCCAGGATTTCTACAAGGTCTTTTTGTGATTCCATGACCTTGTTTATGTCTTT
>JAGYMR010000424.1 GCA_018400515.1 Tangfeifania sp. | reverse complement strand
CATTCCCTGTAAAATTATTTATGAACAAGCTGATTTCAGAATTAAAAAAGGCGATCTCTATTTCCTGGTCAGTGACCGCACGCTGGTCATGTTTCTCGATCAATGCCATAAAAAAAACCTTATTCCGGGAGAAGACGTGGGGGTTATTTCCTACAACGAAACCCCGATGAAAAAATATGTGGAAAGTGGAATCAGCGTCATATCCACCGATTTTGAATTAATGGGGCAAAAAGCAGCTGAATTTGTCAACTCAGGCAAAAAAATAAAATATATAGTTCCTACAACACTAAAAATTAGATCCTCTCTATAAGATGTTTTATAACATTTTTTTCGATTTTGAAAAACCTGATTGAAACCCTAATTTTGAGAACATAACAGAACAGAACAGTTTGTATTATAAACCTGATAAATTATAGATGTATTTACTTGGATTCGATGTAGGAAGCTCATCCGTAAAAGCTTCGTTAATAGATGGAACCAGTGGCGTTTGCCTGGCTACCGCCTATTATCCTGAACAGGAGATGAAAATC
Organism: Tangfeifania sp.; assembly: GCA_018400515.1. The sequence continues at coordinate 1,301 of JAGYMR010000424.1, read as the reverse complement.
ACGGCCCGGGAGGTGGGCTGGGCCGAACAGGAACCGGAACGCTGGTGGAATAACCTGAAGCTTGCACTGGGCGATGTCCTAAAACAGTCAGGCGTAGCAGCTGAGATGATAAAGGCTGTGGGTATTTCATACCAGATGCACGGATTGGTAGTGGTTGATAAGCACCAACAGGTGCTGCGTCCGTCCATTATCTGGTGCGACAGCCGGGCAACCGGAATCGGCGAAAACGCTTTTCAAAAGATCGGTGAGCAACGATGCCTGACCAACCTCCTCAATTCACCAGGAAATTTTACCGCATCCAAATTAAAGTGGGTCCGGGACAATGAACCCCAGGTGTACGAAAAAATCGATAAGATCATGCTGCCCGGCGATTACATTGCCATGAAAATGAGCGGTGAGATCAAAACCACAATCAGTGGTCTTTCGGAAGGAATCATGTGGAACTTTAAGGAAAACAAATTAGCCACCCTTCTGTTGGATCATTACGGAATTGATGAGCGTCTTGTTCCGGAGGTTGTTCCAACCTTTGGAATTCAGGGTGAGGTCAGTAAAAAAGCAGCAAAAGAACTGGGCCTTGCACCCGGAACAGCGATCAGTTACCGTGCGGGCGATCAGCCCAACAATGCCTTGTCTCTGAACGTTCTGAATCCGGGTGAGATTGCCACAACAGCCGGAACATCAGGCGTTGTATATGGGGTAAGTGACGAAATAAAATACGATCCCTTCTCAAGGGTAAACACATTTGCCCATGTAAACCATACCAGCAAACAAAACCGTTTAGGGGTTTTATTGTGCATAAACGGAACCGGAATTCTCAATTCATGGTTGAAAAAAAATACCGGAAACGATCTCTCCTATGACGATATGAACCGCCTGGCCGCAACCGTAGACACAGGATCAGCCGGATTAACGGTTTTGCCGTTTGGAAACGGTGCAGAACGGGTCCTTGGAAATGCCAATCCGGGAGCGCATATTGCCGGACTGAGTTTTAATGTCCATTCCAATGCCCATCTGTTCAGGGCGGCTCAGGAAGGAATCGTTTTCTCCTTTAAATATGGGATGGATATCATGAAAGAGATCGGAATCGAAGCATCCGTGATCCGTGCCGGCAGGGCCAATATGTTTCTGAGCCCAGTTTTCAGGGAGACACTCGCCGGAATTAGCGGAGCAGTCATCGAACTATACAACACCGACGGATCAACCGGAGCAGCACGGGGAGCCGGCATCGGATCGGGGTATTACAACTCTCCGGTTGAAGCGTTTGCAAACCTGAAAAAACTGGAAACCGTGGAACCCCGGCT
>JAGYMR010000423.1 GCA_018400515.1 Tangfeifania sp. | reverse complement strand
AGGAGCTCTGGCATTCACCTTTACCGATTCCTTCTGGTTTTCTGCCGTCGAAGGCGAAGTTTATGCCCTGTCAACATTGTTCACGGCCGCCACATTCTGGGCAATTCTGAAATGGGAAAACGAAGCAGATAATAAATATGCCGACCGCTGGTTGATACTCATTGCTTACCTCATTGGCCTTTCCATCGGCGTTCACCTGCTCAGCCTGCTGACAATTCCGGCTGTCGGACTCGTCTACTGGTTTAAAAAATATGAATTCTCCTGGCAAGGCCTGATCGCTGCATTCCTTTTTTCTCTTTCTATCCTGGCCGGAATTCAGCTTCTGATTATCCCGGGACTCCCCTGGATGGCCTTTTTGTTCGACCGGTTTTTTGTGAATAAGCTAAATTTGCCTTTCAACACGGGGATGCTGTTCTTTTTGGTGCTTCTGACAGTCGCTTTAGTCCTTTCTGTCCGCTATACCCGGAAGAAAAAACGGGTGCTTTGGAATACTGTTTTTACGGCTGTGGTGGTCATCCTCATCGGCTATTCCAGCTTTGGGCTGATCCTGATCAGGGCGGCTGCCAATCCGCCAATGAATCAAAACCAACCCGACAACGCCTTTTCCCTCTTTCGTTATCTGAAGCGTGATCAGTATGGTGACCATCCATTGCTGTATGGACCTTACTACAATGCCCCGATGCTGGGAATAACGGGAGAGAAAAAATATTATAACCAAATAGACGGGAAATATGTTGTAACCGGCAGTTCTGCATCCAAAAATTTGTATCATCGCCGGATGGAAACTTTTTTCCCCCGCATGTACAGCACCAATCCACACCACATAGAGATATATAAGCACTGGGGAAAAATAAAAGGCAAACCTGTACGAATTGTTTATGAAGGTCAGGAAAGAACACTCCAAAAACCCACCTTTACAGAAAATCTGAGATTTTTCTTTAGCTACCAGTTAGGGTACATGTATTTCCGCTATTTCATGTGGAATTTTGCCGGAAGACAGAATGACAAACAGGGGCTTGGAGGATTCATGAACGGCAACTGGGTCAGCGGTATTGACTTCTTTGATGAACCCCGCACCGGTCCACGGGACAATATGCCCGGTTTTATGAAAAACGATCCTTCCCGGAATACCTACTATTTTCTCCCCCTGATGTTTGGCCTGCTGGGCCTTTTCTATCAATACAACCACAGCAGAAAAGGGAAAGAAGGATTTGCCGTTGTCATGATGCTTTTTATTTTCACCGGCATCGCCATCGTTGTTTATCTCAACCAGACTCCCATGCAACCACGTGAACGCGATTATGCCTATGTGGGTTCCTTTTATGCCTTTACAATCTGGATCGGCCTGGCCGTTCCGGCCCTCTTTTCTGTGGTGAAAAAATTCCTGAAAGGAATCAGCGGGGCGCTGTTGACTCTGATCGTGTCTCTGGTGTTCGTTCCGGGAATCCTGGCCGGTCAGAACTACGACGACCATGACCGGTCGGGTCGTTACATGCCCCGCGATTATGCCAGAAACTACCTGGAATCATGCGCTCCCAATGCCATCCTGTTTACGTATGGCGATAACGACACATTCCCGTTATGGTATGCCCAGGAAGTGGAAGGAGTGCGCCCCGACATAAAGATTATCAACATCAGTTATCTGGGGATGGACTGGTATATCTCCCAGCACCGGGCAGCTTCCAATGAAGCAGCTCCCATGCCGTTTTCCTTTCAGAAAGAGCAGTACTACATGGGTCGCCGTGATGCAGTACTGGTGGAAGAACTCATTGACGGACCGGTTCATTTACGCGATGCAATGGCTTTTTTGGGAAACGACGATGATCGAACCAAAGTAGAAATGA
>JAGYMR010000422.1 GCA_018400515.1 Tangfeifania sp. | reverse complement strand
CCGTTTGTATTCATTGATATTCACCATGCGGATAACCCGGCTGACTTCCTTTTCATCGAATCCTTTTTCCACAATTTCTGCGGGCGACTGGTTCAGTTCAATGAACCGGAACAGGATCTCATCGAGCACCGCATATTCGGGCAGGGAGTCGGTATCTTTCTGTCCGGGACGCAGCTCAGCTGAAGGGGGTTTTACAATGCTGTTTTCCGGAATAACCTCCCGCTCCTGGTTCATGAACCGCGCCATTTTAAATACATCGGTTTTATACACATCCCCCAGCACCGCAAGTCCGCCGTTCATATCACCGTACAACGTTCCGTACCCCACGGCACATTCACTCTTATTGGTGGTGTTTAATAAGATATGTCCGAATTTATTGGAAATGGCCATCACATAAATGCCCCGGGCCCGGGCCTGGATGTTTTCCTCAGTGACCCCGGGTGCTGTTCCCTTAAAAAGGGGCTTCAACGCCTTTTCAAAGGCATCCACCGCCTCCTGGATGTTCACAATATCGTAGCGGACCCCCAGGTTTTCCGCCAGCTGGCGGGCGTCTTCAACGCTGTGGCCGGAGGAGTATTTGGAGGGCATCAGCAATACCCGGACGTTTTCAGGCCCCAGGGCCCGGGCCCCCAGTACGGCGGTTACAGCCGAATCGATGCCCCCGGAGAGCCCCAGTGTCGCCTGCCGGAAACCCATTTTCCCGAAATAGTCGCGTATTCCCAAAACCAATGCATCGTGGATCTTTTCAATGGTGCCGGCAGTGGGCTGCAACTCTTTGGTGCCTGGTTGGCGGGTGTCAACCACCAGAAAATCTTCTTCAAAATATTTCAACTCTTTGACGATCTCCCCGTTGGCATCTATGTACACCGAACCACCGTCAAAGATCAGTTCGGTCTGGGCGCCTGACTGATTCACGTAGATCACAGGAACCTGGTGGCTTCCGGCTTTCTTAATCAGAATATCCTTCCGCCAGCTCTCCTGGTTGTATGAAAAGGGAGAAGCGGAAATGTTCACCACAAAATCGGGCGCCTGCCGGGCATATTCCTCCATGGGCGACACCTGGTAAAGCTTATTTTTGCCAAACTCATTGGCAGTGGGTTGTTCATCCCACAAATCTTCACAAATGGTAATGGCCATGCGCTCGCCCTTGTATTCCACCACGCTGAACTCCCGGTTGGGTTCAAAGTGACGGTACTCATCAAAAATGTCGTAGGTCGGCAGCAGCGTTTTGTTGTGTACCGACCGGATACAGCCCTCTGCCAGAAAGAAAGCGGAGTTGTAAAGCATTTTTCCCCGGTCGTTTACATTGATGCGCGGCGCACCGACAATGGCAGCAATTCCCTGGCAGGAAGCTGCAATCTTCTGAACCGTTATTTCTGCCTTTTGGATAAATTCCTTCTTCTCCAACAGGTCATGGGGGTAGTAACCGGTGACCGACAACTCGGAGAATACCACCAGATCGGCCCCCGCCTTTTTGGCTTTCTCAATACCTCCAATCATTTTCCCCGCATTCCCTTCAAAATCGCCGATAATGTAATTTAACTGTGCCAGTGCAACTTTCATAAATAATAGCTATATCTGTTTTAAGTAAATCTCTGCCTCCCTGATAATCCGCCTTTTTATTTGCTCCCATTTGAAGTTTTTATCTTTGAGAATAACAGGCCATTCGTCCAAGATCACATCATTAAACCAGGTGATACTTTTTAATACATTTACCTCATTATATTGAGCATACTTTTTTTTGTAAAAGGAAATTAATTCAGCAAGGGAAAATTTGTCAAGCAGATAATAAATATCGATAAAATCTTTTACGCGTTGCCCACTGGTTGCAATGGCGTTAAGTTTCATT
>JAGYMR010000421.1 GCA_018400515.1 Tangfeifania sp. | reverse complement strand
GATTATTGCATTCTTCGATTTCAGGTATCTCCTTTAAAACCGATGGATCAAAAAAATCCCTGTTCCATTCGTTTTTTCTGTTACCGCTTTTTTCTTCTTCAAAGGGGGGGGTTGCATCGATGCCCAGTTTTGAACCAAAGGCATATTGTGAAGATGCATGGTCGAGGATGTCTAGTGGCCCCCTGGAAAACAGAAGGCTGGTATCCGGATCAAGGTGACTGAAGACGACATTCAGTAATTCCGGGTAATCATGGATATCGGTTTTTTGATCTACTACGATGAGGATTTTGTTAAACATCATCTGCCCGGCACCCCACAGGGAGTTCATCACTTTCATCGCCTGCCCGGCATACGATTTAGCTATTTTTACTACAGCCAGGTTATGCGATACTCCGGCAAAGGGCAGTTCCATATCCAGCAACTCAGGGATCATTGCAATTCGCATGGGAGCAAGGAAAATTCGTTCGGTAGCTTTACCGATCCAGGCATCTTCCATGGGCGGGATGCCTACAATGGTTGCCGGATATACGGCATCTTTGCGATGCGTTATACAGGAGAGATGAAAAGCCGGAAAATAGCCGGGAAGAGAATAAAAACCGGTGTGGTCCCCAAAAGGGCCTTCCCAAAGAAGATCTTCGGCCGGATCGATGTACCCTTCCATAACAATGTCGGCATCTTCCGGGACATACAAATTATTGGTCAGGCATTTTACCAGCCGGACCTGTTTCTTACGCAGGAATCCGGCCAGCATGTATTCATCTGTATTTTCAGGCATGGGCGCTGTGGCTGCATAAATGTAAGCAGGATCCCCTCCCAGGCTTACACTTACAGGCATTAATTTACCTGCTTTTTTATATTTTTCGAAGTGATGGGCGCCTGTTTTGTGTTTGTGCCAGTGCATTCCGGTTTTTTGGGGGTCAAAAACCTGCATCCGATACATTCCGGTATTTGGAATACCAGATTCCGGATCCTGGGTATGAACGGCCGGGAGGGTTATAAAACGCCCCCCATCGGCAGGCCAGCATTTTAAAACAGGCAGGATGCCAAGGTCAGGATCTGTATGAACCACCTCCTGGCATTTTCCTTTTTTTGCAATCCGCCGGGGCATCCGTGAAGCGGCCTCTTTTAACAGGGGTAGCATTCTTATTTTATCCTTCAGCTTCTCCCTGGGACCGGAAAAGGTACGGAATAGCTCCTCCGTCTCTTTTTCTATATCGTGAATAGTACCCCTGCTTAATGCCAGTCCCATTCTTTTCTCAGATCCCATGGCGTTGATCAGGACCGGAAAAGAAGTGCCTGTATTTTCAAAAAGAAGAGCCTTCCCTCCATCTTTCGATTTACTGAACCGATCGGCAATCTCGGCAATCTCCAATACCGGGTCAACATATTCTCTGACCCTGATCAGCTCTCCTTCTCTTTCCAGGGCATGAATAAAGTCAGTTAATCCCGAATACGGCATGCTTCCTTTTTAGGAATTTGTTTCCTGTTTGATTTGTTTTACATTGATGGCAGCCAGGCCTTTTTGTCCTCTTTCAACTTCAAAACTGACCAGGTTGCCTTCACTGATGTCGCCCTCTACGTTATTGACATGAAAAAAAACGCTTTCTTTGGTTTCTGTATCACGAATAAAACCATATCCCTTTGATGCGTTGAAAAAGGATACAGTCCCCTTCCTTTCCGGGGCTGATTTTATGTTTTCGCCTTTGGGAACACTGATTCTAATATCTTCAGCTTTGATTTTTGTTTTTTTGGAAGGGTCGGGAGGTGTGTCGGTAATGCTGCCATTTTCATCAACGTAGGCAATCATGCTGTCGAGGCTGCTTTTTTCACTATCTCTTTTAGCCAGACGTTTTTTTTCTTTTTCTCTTCTTTTTTTTTC
>JAGYMR010000420.1 GCA_018400515.1 Tangfeifania sp. | reverse complement strand
ACGATCTGCAATGAAAATAACATGCAGCTGTGGCTCGAAAATTACGGACACTGGGGGTTTGCATCGGAATTCCTGATGTATGGGGGACAGTCGGATCTGATCGGCGGAGAGTTCTGGAACGAAGGCTCGCTGGGCAATATCGAATGCAAAGCGGCCTCATCGGCAGCCCACATTTACGGGAAACTGATCCTTCCCGACGGAATGAGTTACCACCTGATGGTGCTCCCCCAACTCAAAACCATGCGGCCCGAAGTATTGGCAAAAATTGAAGAACTGGTTAAAAAGGGGGGTAAGATACTGGGGGCTCCCCCGAAGCACTCCCCCAGCCTGGAAGGGTATCCCGGCTGCGATGCAACAGTGCGGGAGATGGCTGCGCGGCTTTGGGCACCTGACAGGGATCAGAAAGCATATGCCCGTCAGTACGGTCAGGGAATGGTCTTCGATGGCATGGATCTTCAGCAAGCCCTCCAACGGTTATCCCTGGAAAAAAATGTTGAAATGGAAGAAGACATTCCGGTGCTTTGGACCCACCGTACCCTGCCCGGAAAAGAGATTTATTTCCTGACCAACCAACAAAAAAGAAAAATCCGTTTTGCCCCCTCTTTCAGGGTCAGCGGGCTGAAGCCCCAACTTTGGGATCCCGTCTCCGGAGAGATTCGCAGGTTAAATAATTTTAATACCACTGACGGAAGAACAACCGTACCCCTGCAGCTGAACCCCCTTCAAAGCTGTTTTATCGTTTTCTCCAATCAATCGGGCCAGCACATCGCACCCGGATTTGAAAACAACTTCCCGGAAATGAAAACGCTGAAAACATTGCACAATAAATGGCAAGTCGAATTCCACAATAAATCCATCGGACCGGCCCACCCACTGACAATGAATTCACTGAAAGACTGGAGATTCTCGAAAAATCCCGAAGTGAAATATTATTCGGGCGGGGCTACATACCAGACAACATTCAGGCTGAATGAACTCCCGGAAAAAGGGGAAGTATACCTGAACCTTGGAAATGTGAAGGTCATGGCGGAGGCCCGCCTCAACGGGAAAAAACTGGGGGGAGTGTGGATTGCTCCTTTTCGTCTGAATACCAACGGCTATCTGCAAGAGGGCGAAAATACCCTGAAAGTGAAGGTGGTCAACCTCTGGCGCAACCGCATGATACGCGATCAATCACTTCCCGAAGCGGAACGTTATACCTGGACCTACGTCGATGACGTAAAAGCCGGGGAGGAATTACAACCATCAGGGCTTTTGGGACCGGTAACCCTGGAATACCCTGAATGAAACAGGCGGGAATCAAAAAAATTACAAAACAACTAAAATCATGAATTGCTTTAAATTATCACATGTCATGTTAGCTGCGGGAGCCTTGTCGGTTTTCTCCTGCACAACGAATGAAGAAGAAAAACCCAACGTAGTGTTTGTTTTTTCCGACCAGTGGCGTGCCCAGGACCTGGGATATGCCGGGAACGAGCAGGTAAAAACACCGGTCATCGATCGACTGGCTCAGGAGGCCGTGGTCTTCAACAATGCCATCTCCAACATCCCGGTTTGCACACCGGCCAGGGCTTCCTTAATGACCGGACAATACCCGCTGACCCACGGGCTTTTCTATAATGACAAACCCCTGGCCACAGATGCAAATTGCATTGCCGAAGTATACAAAGCGAACGGATACCAAACCGGTTACATCGGCAAATGGCACATCAACGGACACGATCACGGAACCCCGGTGTGGGAAGGCCGGAAAAAACCGGTCCCCAAAGAACGCCGGCAGGGATTCGACTTCTGGAAAGTGCATGAATGTACCCACGATTACAACAACTCCTTCTATTTCGATGAAGAAAACAACAAACATAAATGGGAAGGGTATGATG
>JAGYMR010000042.1 GCA_018400515.1 Tangfeifania sp. | reverse complement strand
TCTTCTCTTTCCCTGTAATGATCGTTTTTTTGTGGATAAGCCAATCGGCAAATGCGATGTACTGCTTGAGGCACCAGTACCCCACCGACCAATTTTCATACTTCATGTGAATGTGTTTTACTTAAATATTTAATAGTTAGTTATTAATAAAGTTTCTTTTCATGGGGGATTCATTCCTTAAATCCAACGAACTTTTTTTCTGTGGCCAAAAAAATTTGCAAAAGAATTCGCCGCTGATGGAAAAATTGCAAAAAGCCACTTCATTCTGCTAAAATCAAAAAACTCCTCCTTTTGGGCATGCCTTCCTCATGCCTGACGTTGGTCAAACAGAATGGTTTTTTTAATGCTTCATTCCATGATTTTATTGACACTTTTTTTCTCAGGCGAATCCATAAATTGCGGCTTCTCCATACTCCGTCCGGTTTATTGTACCGCATGCTGGAATAAAGGTTTTCTTGCCCACAACGAGGATATGATCAGACCACTGACAATATGCCATACGCCCCACCAGGCAGCGATAAAGGTCATTCCGCCCAGTTCCAGTTCAGGGGGAAAGATTTTTGGATTGAACATGAGTACCAGGGCAAGCCCGGAATTTTGAATGCCGGTTTCCAGGGTAATGCTTCGCCGGTCCGTTCGTGGCAGTTTCATCAGGGAGCTTACGGAGAAGCCGGTGGAAAGGGCAAGTGCATTATGGATGAGTACAATTAAGAAGATCAGGTGGATATACCGGATGAAATAGGTAAAATTTGCTGAAAGGAGGATGATCACAAATCCGATAAAAATGATGATGGATGCCCGCTTGATAGGATTCCGTATTTTTTTGGTAATTTTTGGAAAGTATGCCGAAAAGATCAAGCCCAGAATAACAGGGATCCCGAGTAGTATGATCACTGTTTGTACCATCTGAAAGAAATCAATTTCGATGGGAACCAAATAATCTCCCGCACCGGAGGCGCTGTAATAATTGAGGTACAATTTTCCCCATACAGCAAAGTTCAGGGGTGTCATAAAAGTAGCGGCCAGGGTGGCAACGGCGGTTAGGCTAACGGAAAGGGCAATGTTGCCCTTGGCTATCGAACTCATGAAATTGGAGATGTTCCCTCCGGGACAGGAGGCAATTAAAATCATTCCGAGTCCTACGGTGGGGGTGGGATTGAGTAAAATAATAAACAGAAAAGTAATGCCTGGTAAAAGGAAGAATTGGGAAATTGCACCGACAATGGCCGATTTGGGTTTCATAATGACATCTTTAAAGTGATGCCACTTAATGTCCAGTGCTACGCCAAACATAACAAAGGCAATAACCACATTCAGTGCGAATAAACCGGCGGGGGAGAAATTCAGCCTCACATGATCGAGTACTTCCAGAGCCTCCTTCATAAATGAATGATTTAGGAAGTTTGAAAAATAAAAAAACTATTTGTAATAACAATAAAAAACCGGAACCAAAGAGAAGCTGATTCCGGCTTTAATCCCTCAGGATTTTAATTCCAGCTGTTTTAATCCTTCATGAGTAATTGCCGGATTTTTTTGGGAATGTCGGTATTGTCCATAATACCAATAAATTCTTCAGCTCCGGGACCGTACGCGAATATGGGTACCATTAAACCGGTATGGCCCCCGGTGGTAAAATCACCCTGAACCATTCCGGAGTCAAAGTTTCCGTTAAGAATGGCCATGCCGCCGGTTTCATGGTCGGAGGTAACGATCAGCAGGGTTTCTCCGTCTTTGGCAGCAAACTCAAGAGCCTCACCTACGGTACGGTCAAAATCCAGGAGCTCGCCAATGATGTATTGCGTGTCTCCTGCATGACCTCCCCAGTCAACCTGCGATCCTTCAATCATCAGGAAGAAACCCTTTTTGTTTTTGCTCAAAATTTTGATCGCTGACTTTGACGCCACCGGGAGCATATTCCCCCGTTCTTTAAAGGTACCATTGTGCTCCGGAGCAGTTAAACCAGCAAGTTTTCCTTTTTTGGTTTTTTTTATTTTTTTCAGATCCCGGACGACGTTGTATCCTCTGTTTTTTAACGCTTTAACCAGGTTTTTACCGTCTTTTCGGTCGGCAAAGTGTTTGTACCCTCCACCTATAAAGACATCAATATCGGTGTCCAGAAAATCGGCTGCAATCGCTTCATAATTATTCCGGTTGGTTTCATGGGCAATAAAAGCTGCAGGGGTGGCATGGGTAATGGCTGATGTGGAAACCAGGCCTGTGGCCAGTCCTTTTTCTTCCGCTTCCTCTAAAATGGATTTAATGGGCTCTTTGTTCATGTCAACCCCGATTGCCCCATTATAGGTTTTTTGACCGGTAGAGAGGGCCGTTCCGCTTGCCGCAGAATCTGTAATATAGTTATCCCCGGATTGGGTTTTGGCCAGCCCCATATACTTGAAATTTTCTATGAACAGGTGCCCCTGGTTGGCCGTAAGACCTGCATGGAGGTGAGATACGCCCATGCCGTCGGCAATTAATAGAATGACATTTTTGGGTTTTTCGGCCTTGAATGCATGGGGAAACATTTTTACAGGATAGGCTTCCCCGCCGGCAAAGACTTTTTTATTTTCTTCTGCCTGGGCATTGAGGTAATCATTTTGTGCGGTTGCAGAAAAGACGGTGGTGAGGGCAATGAGTAAAATTATCAGTTTTTGTGTCATTTTTTATTTTTTTTTGATTTTGAAAAATAAACAGAATTAATCATTTGATTGTTTTCGATTGAATAAAAAATTGTTAAAAAGGTGTAAAAAGAGAAAAAAATGCGATGTAAGCAAACGTTACCGGAATTTTTCAAGTTCCGTAGGGTTAAAATCCCGGTTCAGTTCAAAGACAGTTCCTTCCCGTGAAGTGTGCATCTGAATAACTTCCATAATGACAAAATTACTCAGAATGTCTTCGGCTTTCTTTCGGGATAAATGGGCCAGTCGAACAAATTTTGAAAAAGAGATGAAATCATTATTCAGAAGGTAATCGATCAGAAACTTTTCGTCGGACGAGTAGGAAAAGTAGATCCCTTTGGTACTTTTTTGTTTTTTCCAGACTTCCAGCTGGATTTTATGGGCAAGCACATTTTCATCGTTTATGCGAATGTAAGCGAGCCATTTTCCGGAAGCATCCCTGGCATAATGGGGTTTTTTTTCACTGGGGCGAACTGAAATTTCAAGAACGGTTTTTCCTTCCGATTGCCAGTTTTGGGTGGTGAAAGGGACGGGGGGATTACTGTATATTTTTGCAGCAGCTTCTACCATATAAAATTCCTCCTCGGTACTAATTCCAAAAATTTTGCCATTATCTTTTACACCAATGAGCAACCGTCCCCCATCGGTGTTGGCAAAAGCTACCAGCGATTTTGCAATCTTTTTTGAATCATTGATGCAGTATTTAAAATCCTGTTGCTGATGCTCTCCCTCCTCAATAAGTTTATTTAAGTATTGATTCAAAGCAGAATTATTTGTGATTCATTTCAACCATTCGAATGTAATGTAGTGGTCCTGGCTCATGCCCAGCTTTTGATAAGTTTTGTGTGCGGCCTTGTTGTCTTTGTCCGCATAAAGCCGGATCCCTTTAAGTTTTTCGTTATTTATCACCTGTTTTTTCAGGTGGGAGTACATGTTGCTGTAAACGCCCTTTCTCCTGTAACGGGGGAGAACATAAACTGATTGTATCCAGAGCACGGTGCCGTTCCTCCAGTCGCTCCATTCATAGGTGGTTAACAAAGAGCCAATGATTTTTCCGTTTTTTTCCGCCACATAGTATTGTCCCCTGGAAGCATCCTGAAGTACTGCCGCAACTCCTGACTCCAATACAGAACGGTCGAGCGCAATGCCTTCGGTCTCCTCTGCCATGGCCAGTTGGAATTGTACAAGGGATGAAATATCGGTATTATTTGCTTTTCTTACCAACATTTTTATTTTTATCTGCAAAATTAATAAATCCGCCTAATACAATAAATTAATTGAATTAATAATGAAAGTAATTATTGCATCAAAGAATCCGGTAAAGAAAGCGGCTGTCATGAAAGGCTTTGGTGCCTTCTTTAAAGAAGTGGAGGTGGAGTGTATCACTGTGGATTCAGGGGTTTCGGAACAACCGGGTACGGATGGGGAAACGCTCACGGGTGCCCGGAACCGGGTCATGGAAGCAAGGAAAAAGATATACGATGCCCGTTTTTGGGTTGCTATTGAGGGGGGCGTTCAGGCCGGGGAGAAGGATATGTTAGCCTTCGCCTGGGTGGTTGTTTATTCGGCCGGAAAATATGGCCAGGCAAGGTCTGCCTCGTTTGTTCTTCCCGGGAAAGTGGCCCATTTGGTTGCCGGGGGAATTGAGTTGGGAGATGCCAATGATCTGGTATTCAGCAGGGAAAATTCAAAACAAAAAGAGGGGGCCGTGGGGCTGCTAACCCATCATGCCATTGACCGGACAGAATTATACCGTCAGGCCGTCATTCTGGCATTGATTCCTTTTATGAACCGGGGATTGTATTGATGTTTCCCGTTGAATGGTTTCTGTTTCGCTTGTTTTTCAAGGGCTTTCACTCCCGAATCGTTGCTACATCTCCGATAAGGGTTGTTTGCGTGCATTTTTTTACGGTCACGTTTACCAGGTCGCCTTTCCGGTAATGGTACCGGGGAAAAACCATCACTTTGTTTTGAGAGGTCCTTCCCACAAGCATCTGGTTCGATTTTTTTGAAAAACCCTCTGCCAGCACTTCAAAGGTTTCTCCAATGTCGTGGCGATTGTTTTCAAGGGAACAGCGGTTCTGAAGTTCAATGATTTCATTGAGCCTCCGGGTTTTTACCTCTTCGGGGACATTATCCTCTAAATGTTTTGCCGCCCATGTTCCCGGCCTTTCGGAATATTTAAACATAAATGCCATGTCAAATTTTACTTCTTCCATAAGCGAAAGGGTTTCGGCATGATCGGCTTCGGTTTCGGATGAGAAGCCGGTAAAAATATCGGTTGTCAGTCCGCAACCGGGGAGCCGGGATTTAATTGCCCTTATCCGGTCCAGGTACCACTCCCGGTCGTACTTGCGGTTCATTCGTTTCAGGATTTTTGAACTGCCTGACTGAACGGGGAGGTGGATGTGTTTGCAGATGTTGGGGTAACGGGCCATTATATCCAGCACTTCGTCCGACATATCTTTCGGATGGCTGGTGGTAAAACGGATTCTCATCCGGGGAACCGCTTCAGCAACCTGCTGCAGAAGTTCCTGGAAACGGATGGGGTTTTGGTTATTTCCCGGCTTCCAATGGTAGGAATTAACATTCTGGCCCAGTAAAGACACCTCTCTGAAGTTTTTTTGTGAAAGGTTATTCACTTCCTGCAGGATGTCCCGGGGATCCCTGCTTCGCTCGCGTCCCCGGGTATAGGGAACGATGCAATAGGTGCAAAAATTGTTGCATCCCCGGGTGATGCTTACAAAGCCCGAAATGGTGTTGTTTACGATGCGAACAGGGGTGATATTGTCATAGGTCTCAATCGTGGAAAGTTGGGTGTTTATAACTTTTTCCCCCGCTTGTGCCCTGTCAATGAGCGCAGGCAGGTCACGGTAGGCATCCGGTCCGGCCACCAGGTCAGCCATCGATTTTTCCAGGAAGTTTTTTCCCACCCTTTCAGCCATGCAACCCAGAACACCCACAATCAGGTTTTTTTTCCTTTTCTTCAGGCCGCGGTAGTGGTTGAGCCTGCCCCATATGCGTTGCTCCGCATGGTCGCGTACCGAGCAGGTATTCAAAAAAACAGCATCGGCCTCCTCTGCCGAGGCGACCACCTCGTAATTTTTCTCCTTCATGATGGCTGCCACTACCTCACTGTCAGCTACATTCATCTGGCAACCATACGTTTCAATAAATAACTTTTTTTTCTTCATTTTTTTTCTGAACCGGGGCAAAGGTAATTCAATTTTTTGAAGATTTTTAGGGTGTTGCCCGACGGAATAATTTTTCGACAGGTTTGCCAGAAAAAATCCTTTTCTACATTTTTGTAACTTTAACGGAAATTTAAAAAAGGAAACTATGTCAGGTCATAGCAAATGGTCAACAATAAAACGGAAAAAGGGAGCACTGGATGCGAAACGGTCCAAAATTTTTTCCAAACTCTCGAAAGAGATAACGGTTGCAGCAAAACTCGGCGGCGGAGATATTGATGCCAATCCGAGGCTGCGCCTCGCTGTTCAGAATGCCAAGGGGGAAAACATGTCGAAAGATGTGATTGAGCGGGCCATCAACAAAGCAGAAAAAGACACCTCCAATTTTGAGGAGATGACTTTTGAAGGATATGGCCCCAATGGGGTGGCCTTTTTTGTCGAGTGTTTATCGGACAATAATAACCGGACGGTGGGCAGTATCCGGGCCGCTTTTTCAAAGCATAACGGTCATCTGGGAACCAACGGATCGGTGGCTTTTTTGTTCGAAACCAAGGGCATCTTTGTCGTTCCGGTAACCGATAAGATCGATCCGGAGGAATTCGAACTGGAAATGATCGATGCGGGCGCTGAGGAGCTTGAAGAGAATGAAGGATTTATCGAAATTACCAGTGCGAAGGAAGATTTTGGCAACGTATCAAAGAAACTGGAAGAACTAGGGATTGAGGCTCAGAGCCAGGGACTTCAGCGAATACCAACCACAACCACCGCCCTGGAGGTGGAAGAAGCAAAAAAGGTGCTCCGGCTGGTTGACCGTCTGGAGGAAGACGATGATGTCCAAAATGTCTACCACAACCTGGAGATCACTCCCGAGCTGGAAAAGGCGCTCAGTGAGGAACAATAATATGTTGCCTCCTGGTTGCTCGGGTGAGCTTCACAGCCAGGACCTTCCAACAAAAGCTTTTGAGGCTGCGGGCTTTTTGATGAGGCGCCCCTCCTATAGGGGTGGCCCACTTACCGGAAAAAGAAATGGCCGGAGGGACTTCCGCCTGTCGAAAGCTTCCCGTTTCCCGGCCGGGACAATTGATTGCTGAAAATCCCGTTATTTTTAGAGGTTTTATCGTTATATTTGCATACTCAATTAATGAGAACAATGAGGGTAATTTATTTATTGATTACAGGGATCCTATTCATTCAGCAATCATTGGCCCAGGTGACATTTCCTGAATCCCAGGGGCCGAATACATCCCATCGCGAGGCTGAGACTGAAAAAATCCCTGTGCTTTCCCGGCTGGATGTTCACCAGGATCCCCGGGTTGAGGAAATGCTAAAATGGCACCTGGAGGATAATAAAAAGCGGGATGGCATGGAAGGGTACCGGGTGGAAATTTTTTCCAGCTCAGGATTGGATGCAAAAGAAAGCGCCGAAGAAGAAAAGGTGAAATTTTTAAAATTGTATCCCGGATATCATGTGCATGTGATTTTCAGTGCGCCTGTTTTTAAAGTAAGGACGGGCGATTTCAGGACAAAAAATGAAGCACTGAAACTGCTGAAGATGATTCAGAAAGATTATCCCGGCGCTTTTATTGTTCCCGACATTATTGATTTTCCGGTGTTGAAAAAAGAGGCTTATGAGCGATCAGATTAAGCATGAGTGCGGGATAGCGTTAATTCGTTTACTGAAACCCCTGGCATATTACAAAGAAAAATACGGTACCTGGAAGTACGGGCTAAACAAATTGTATCTCTTATTGGAGAAGCAGCACAACCGGGGTCAGGATGGTGCCGGGATTGTTTGTGTGAAAGATCACCTTGAGCCAGGAAGCGCTTATATTAACCGATACCGCTCGGTGCTTCCCGATCCCATCAAAGCCATCTTTGAAAAGGCCAACAAACCCCTGAAAAAAGCCATCCGCAAGGGAGAAGATGTGGAAAATTGCGACTGGGCTTATAAAAACTACCCCTATGCCGGGGAGTTGTATATGGGGCACCTGAGGTACGGTACTTTTGGGAAAAACAGCCTGGATCATGTACATCCGGTGATGCGACAGAATAACTGGAAGTCGAGAAACCTGGTGCTTGCCGGCAATTTCAACCTGACCAATATCGATGAGCTGTTCGATGTTCTGGTGACTCTGGGTCAACATCCCAAAGCATATACCGATACGGTAACCGCCCTCGAAAAATTAGGGCATTTTCTGGATGAAGAAAACCAACTGCTTTTCCGGCAATATAAAAATGAGGGGTACAAAAATTTTGAAATCTCTCCCCTTATTGAAGAGAACCTCGATATCCGGAACATTCTTGAAAGAGCTACTAAAGACTGGGACGGGGGATATGTTATGGGGGGAGTGATCGGCCACGGGGATGCTTTTGTTATGCGGGATCCCTGGGGGATCCGGCCTGCTCATTATTATAGCGACGATGAGATTGTGGTCGTTGCTTCCGAACGCCCCGTAATCCAAACAGCCATGGATGTATCGTGGGATCAGGTTCATGAGATCGCTCCGGGAAATGCCCTTATCATCAAAAAGAGGGGTACCGTGAGCAACGAAATGGTCCGTGTACCCCAAAAAAGGTCTTCCTGTTCCTTTGAGCGTATCTACTTTTCACGGGGCAGCGACCGGAATATTTATCAGGAGCGAAAAGAGCTGGGACGCCTCATTACCCCCACTGTTCTGAAAGCGGTTGATTATGATTTTGAGAATACTGTTTTCTCTTATATCCCCAATACATCCGAGACGGCTTTCTATGGTATGCTGGAAGGCATTCAGGGCTATCTCACCGAATGGAAAATTAACGAACTTAAGGAGAAAAACGGGACGCTTTCCGAGGATAAAATAAAAGAGATCATCTCTTTTAAACCGCGGATGGAGAAGATTGCCATCAAGGATGTCAAGCTCCGGACCTTTATTACGGATGATGCCAGTCGGGATGACCTGGTGGCGCATGTGTACGATGTTACCTACGGGATTGTCCGGAAGGGGAAGGATACGCTGGTGGTTCTTGATGACTCCATTGTCAGAGGGACCACCCTCAGGAACAGCATTCTGAGAATCCTCGGGCGATTGCGTCCCAAAAAAATTATGGTGGTTTCCTCGGCCCCGCAGATCCGTTATCCCGATTGCTATGGCATTGATATGGCCCGGCTTGATAAATTTATTGCCTTTAATGCTGCTGTTGCCCTTCTGAAAGAAACCGGAAGGGAATCGGTCATTCAGGAGGTTTACAAAAAATGCAAAGACCAGGAGAACCTGCCTAAAGAGGAGATGGTTAATTATGTGCGGGAGATCTATCAACCGTTTTCCCCGGAACAAATATCCGGAAAGATTGCCGAATTGCTGAAGCCTGAGGAGATCGGCCCGGAGGTGGAGATCGTTTACCAGTCCATCGAAAACTTGCACAAGGCTTGCCCCAACGATACCGGCGACTGGTATTTTACAGGAAATTATCCGACGCCCGGAGGCAACCGGGTCGTAAATGCTTCATTCATAAACTTTATCGAGGGTAAGCAGGGGCGTGCTTATTGATTTTTCCACCAGGGGGCAAACATTTCCTGCTCTTCCTTGTTGTTTTAGTTGCCTCTGAAAAAGGAAGATGATCAATTGTCATGGCGTGTTTTTTTATTCCTTTTGGAAAAAATTATCTTTCATTTTTCGGGGGCTTTGCTTTCCCGCCGATAACCTACCTCCGGGGTATGTTTCATGAGGTACCGGAGTACGTCTTACCCCGCCGGCACATCTCTTTTTAAAACAGCATTTTGTCGGGTCCGGACACTTTTTTTAATTTCGCAGCCTTAAAAAGCAGATACGTCCATGCAAATGAAGGTTGAGGAAAAAGGGATTAACAACATTGAAACCTGCAACATTGTCCAGCAAACCTCTTTCTGGGCTAATGTTAAGTACCAGCAGGGAATGAAACCGCTGGCTTTTAAGTATATTGCCTCCGAAGATTTATTGCATCCCTCTTTCAGAAGGGGAAAGACCATCCAGGATGACATGCTCGTTCTGGTCAACTATATTGACGATGTTCATTGTTTTGCTTATGTGCCTTACGGTCCTGTTGATGAGCCCGAGGCAGAGAACCAGGGGGTATTTCTGGAAGAGTTATCCGAAACCCTTCGTTTTTTTCTTCCCGGGAACTGCATTCTTATCCGCTATGACCTGCCATGGGAAAATCAGTGGGC
Organism: Tangfeifania sp.; assembly: GCA_018400515.1. The sequence goes on along the minus strand of JAGYMR010000042.1, from coordinate 5,395 downwards.
GCTCGAAGAAGACTTTTACGATGACTATGGGCAGTGGACGGGCCCTCCGTCATCCAGAAATCAGGAGTTCAGGGTGAATTTCAAGACAAAAAACTGGAACCTTGTTAAGAGTCATACCGATCATTTGCCCACCAACACCATTTTCTTAAACCTTAACCAAAGCAAAGAGAATCTGATTAACAGGATGAAGCCGAAGACAAGGTACAACATCAGGCTCTCTTTCCGGAAAGGAATCCGGGTGAAAAGTTACGGGGTTGATAAACTGGAGACATGGTATTCGCTTTACCGGGAAACCGCTCGCCGGAACAACATACGGCTGCATGAAAAGGATTATTTTTACTCGGTTCTGGAGAAAGAGAAAAAGCAGTCGCCGGGGGACGTTGCCACCCACCTTTTAATGGCCGATTATGAAGGGGAGTATTTGGGGGCCATGGTTTTGGTGCTGTCCAGAAAACGGGGAGTCTATTTATACGGAGCTTCGTCCGGCAGGAGGCGCCATCTGATGGCGAGTTATGCCCTTCAGTGGGAAGCGATTCGAATGGCCCAGCAGGCCGGGTGTGAGGAGTACGATATGTTCGGGGCTGCTCCGAACGGGAATTCGGGACACCCTTTGCACGGGCTGTACCGGTTTAAAAGTGGCTTTGGCGGTTCTTTTTTTCACCGGATGGGCTGTTGGGACTACCCACTGGATCCCGAAAAGTACAAGCTCCTGAGAGCAAAGGAGGTAAACGATCAGCGTTACCACCTCCGGAATTAACCGGGGATATTTCGTTTGATCGCGGGGGAATCAGTATTTCACCCCCACCAGATAGAAAAGAATGTTAAGCAGAATGTAGGAAAAAATAGTCAGGGCAATGCCATAAACATTGAAAACAGCGATGAGTATCGCTGTCAGGACAAGGAAAAGGTAACGGAACCAGTTTTTTTTCAGGTTGAAATCTTTGAACTTCAGCGAAAACATAGGAAGGTTAATAACCATCATTCCGGAAGTGAACAAACCAAAGATGACAAGATTGGGGGTCGAAAAAACCAGTTTAAATACCTGCTGGTAATGCCCCGGCATTTCAAGCATTAGTCCCAGAGAGGCCCAAAAAAGTCCGTTGGCCGGGATGGGAAGTCCCCTGAAGAAATGGTCATTTCCGGGGGAAATGTTGAAACGGGCCAGGCGCAGGGCACCAAATACAGGCAGGAGAAAAGCGGAAAATAATAGCATCCAGTCGGTCCAGCGGGCAGAAATTTCATAAACGGGCTGGTTTTTTCCGAAAAGGGAGAATTCCAACAATGTAAAAAGGATGGCACCCGGTGCAAGTCCGAAAGAGACCAGATCGGCCAGCGAATCGAGTTGTTTTCCTGTGGGGGAAAAAGCTTTGAGCAGGCGGGCAGTGAATCCGTCCAGGAAATCGAAAAGGGCAGCGAGGCAGATAAAAATCCCGGCCCAGATGAGGTGCCCGTCAATGGCAAAAATTACGGCCAGCGAGCCTGAAAAAAGGTTGAGTGAAGTGATAAAATTGGGTATGTGTTTTTTCAGGCTGTTCATTGTTGTTTATTCAATGAGGCGATAATGGTTTTTCCTCCCACCGATTTTTGATGCAGTTGCACGTCGATTTGTGCCTCCGGAGGGAAAAAGAGGTCCACCCGGGAACCAAACCGGATAAACCCGTATTCCTGCCCTTGTTCTGCCATTTCTCCGGGTTTTTTATAGGTAACAATACGTTGTGCGACGGTCCCGGCAATTTGCCGTGACATTACCTCGGTACCGTTTTTCATTCGGAACACAGTGGAACAACGCTCGTTCTTATCGGATGATTTTTTCACAAAAGCCGGGTAAAAGGCGCCTTTTCTGTGTTCCTGGTAAACGACTTCCCCACTGACAGGGGCACGGTTCTGATGTACATCAAAGACCGACATAAAGATGGAAACCTGCCAGCAATTCCTTTTAAAATATTCTTCTTCTTGTGTTTTCAGGATCTCAACGATCTCTCCGTCGGCCGGTGCCAAAACATGATGGTTGTTCTTTTCAACGGTACGAATGGGTTCCCTGAAAAAGAAAATGATCAGTATTGCAAGGAGCAGCGAGGCAGCCATTAAAAAATAAAAAATGGCGTGATCCCGGGCCAGAAAATAAATGACCGCATCCAAAACTGCCAGAATAAAAAAGGCCTTTGGTATTATTTTTCGTCCCTCTTTGTGTATTATCATTTTTTAAAAATTTCCAAAAAAAGTAAGCCATACAAAAATAACAGGAATGACAAAAAGCAGGCTGTCAAAACGATCGAGCAGGCCGCCGTGACCGGGTAAAACCGATCCCGAATCTTTTACTTTCAGCTTCCGTTTTATTTTTGACTCAAATAAATCCCCCAGTGTTCCGAAAATAACGGTCAGGAAAGCCATGGCCAACCAGTTGAACAATCCCGGGGATTGAAAGATGATCGCATTCACTGCGCCCATGACGAGCGCAAAAACGGTACCGGAAATAAATCCCTCCCAGCTCTTTTGCGGGGAGATCTTTTCATGGATCTTATGCTTTCCAAACAGGGATCCCCCCAGGTATGCCATCGAATCATAAACCCAAACCACCAGAAAAATGCCGGTCAGTATCCCCGGTGTGAAAACAGGATTGCCGGGATATGCCGGGAAGATGATAAAGTTCATCAGACAAAAGGGGACCGCCACGTAAACGATCCCGGTGATTGTCACGGCACTGCCCTGAATTACTTTTGGGTTGTCCCTGAAGATTTCAAACAGGAAGAGAAAAATCAAGGCCGGAAGGAAGATGAGGTAAGTATTTTGGGGCACCAAACCTTTTACCATTCCAAAGCAGATAAAGAACAAAAGGGCTCCGGTAATTAATCCGGTATATTTTTGCGGAGCATAGCCCGCCTTTTCCATCAGCATATAAAATTCACGCTGGGAAAAAAAGAGCAGCAAAGCAAAGACAACAACAAAAACATAGGGATGAAGCAGCACACCTGCAAGCATGATAATTACATACAAGCACCCTGAAACGCTACGTTTTAAAAGATCGGTCAATGTTTCAGTTCTTTTAATAATTCCAGGGATTTATTTAAATCAGCCTCCGGCACATAAACCACGATATCTCCAAATGTTTTGTAAGCGCTGTCGTGCTGATCCATCACTACTACCCTGATACCGGCATTTTCCAGAATGTCTTTTGCCATGCTTGCTTTATACTCATGCGCTGTCATGAATGCTTCTTTCCATCCTTTTTCCATGGCACAAAGGTACTAAAATTCGAAAAAAAAGGGTTTTTCAGGCAACGTTCTACGGAATTTTTTTTAAAAAGATTATGGATTTTTTGATCCCTTCGGTTCATTTTCTCCTGAAACCGAACTTTTTTCAGCCTCTTTTTTGTTTTTTGTCTTTTTTTCGTTTGTATTTTCCTGTTCGTTTTCAGAATCGATGATTTTGTTGTGCCAGGGACGTTTTCCAAAGATTCTTTCCAGGTCTTCACTGAAGATAACCTCGCGACTCAGCAGCAATTCGGCCAGTTTCCCATGTCCTTCGGTGTGTTCTTTTAATATTTTTTTGGCCCGTTCGAACTGGCTGTCGATAATCTTTTTTACTTCCTCATCGATAAGTTCAGCAGTTTTTTCGCTGTAAGGTTTTGTAAAAGTGTAATCAGATTGTCCGGTGGAATCGTAGAAGCTTACATTTCCCACCCGTTCGCTCATGCCGAAATAACTGACCATTGCATAGGCTTGTTTGGTCACTTTTTCCAGGTCGTTTTGGGCTCCCGAGGATACCCTTTCAAAGGTCAGTTCCTCGGCAGCACGTCCCCCGAGTGCAGAGCACATTTCGTCGAGCAGTTGTTCCTTGGTGGTGATGGACCGTTCTTCGGGAAGGTACCAGGCAGCGCCGAGGGCTTTCCCCCGGGGAACGATGGTAACTTTTACAAGGGGATGGGCATATTCGAGCAGCCAGCTGATGGTGGCGTGTCCCGCTTCATGATAGGCAATGGTGTTTTTTTCCTCTTTGGAAATGATTTTATTCTTTTTTTCCAATCCACCGATAATGCGGTCAACAGCATCCAGGAAATCCTGTTTGGTAACGGCTTCGCGGTTTCTTCGTGCAGCGATAAGCGCTGCCTCATTTGAGACATTGGCGATATCTGCCCCCGAAAAGCCGGGCGTTTGTTTGGCAAGGAATTCCACTTTAACATCTTCCCCTAACTTGAGGGGTTTCAGGTGGACTTTAAAGATTTCCACCCGTTCCTGAAGGTCGGGAAGTTCCACATGAATCTGCCGGTCAAATCTCCCTGCACGCATCAGGGCACGGTCGAGCACATCAGCGCGGTTGGTGGCAGCCAGAATGATCACACCGCTGTTGGTATCAAAACCATCCATTTCGGTAAGCAGCTGGTTGAGCGTATTTTCCCGTTCATCGTTTGATCCCATATTGGGATTCTTTCCCCGCGAACGTCCAATGGCATCAATTTCATCGATGAAAATGATGCACGGCGCTTTTTCTTTGGCTTGTTTAAACAGATCACGCACGCGCGAAGCCCCTACACCAACAAACATTTCCACAAAATCGGAACCCGACATGGAGAAAAAAGGAACACTGGCCTCGCCGGCCACCGCTTTTGCAAGCAAGGTCTTTCCTGTTCCCGGAGGTCCTACAAGCAATGCCCCTTTGGGGATTTGTCCGCCCAGTTTAGTGAACTTTGCCGGATTTTTCAGAAATTCCACAATCTCTTCCACCTCCTGCTTCGCCTCAGCCAACCCGGCCACATCTTTAAAATTGGTGGATACATGCTGGTCTTTGTCAAAAATTTTTGCCTGTGACTTTCCGACATTGAAAATACCACCGGCTCCCCCGCCGGCTCCGCGGCTCATCCTTCTGAAAATCCAAAACCACAGCAGGATGATTAAAATAAAGGGACCAATGGTCCATAGAATTTCCCCCGCCCAGTTTTTTTCTTCTTTGTATTCGGGCAGGATCTCCTGTCCGGTGCCTTCCTGGGCTTCCCGCAGGTTGCGTTCAAAGGTTTCCACCGATCCGATGGTGAAGGTAAAATGGGGTCCCGCTTCGGCGGGTTGTGTAAAATTATCCTGAAAACGGTCTTCATATTTATGAAGGCTGTTTTGTTTAAGGTAAATGTTGGCCTCTTTTTCATTGACAACGACAATCCGCTCAATGTCCTGGTTGGCCAGCATCACGGTTTTTACTTCGCTCCAGTTGGTTTCAACAGGACCGCTGCTGCTGGTCAGATATAGCTGAACAACGATAAAGATAACGGCAATGATGCCATAAATCCAGTAAGCATTGAACTTAGGACCTTTGGGAGGCTTATTACCGTTACTTTTGCCGCTACCGGGCCCAACCGGCCGGCCCCGAGGGGATTGCTTTTTATTTTTGTTCTCTTCTGCCATAA
>JAGYMR010000419.1 GCA_018400515.1 Tangfeifania sp. | reverse complement strand
TATTTAAAAGCCTGAAACGGGTTACAGTTGTTTTTCTTCTCCTGACACCATTACTTTTTGGACGTCGATGCTTCCATAAGCAACATCAATAAAGGGTTTTCCGTTTTTAAGTCCCACATTTCCGAAACCCGTTTGGGTTGAAATGAAGCTTGTGAAGTCCCCGATCCGGGAGTCGATATAGAGGGTTCGGTCAATCGCATCGTAGCGCACGCCGGTGAGCCCTTGCAAAAGCCCGTAGCTTGCCAGGGCGCGGGCGTACCAGTGGCCGCATTCATACTCATTGAAGGGATTCCGGATGGTTCCGTCGTACCTTTTCCGGCACTCCCGGACGATGTCCAGCCCTTTTTCCACTTCCCCGTTCATCATTAAATGACTGGCCACCTGGTATTCAATTCCGGTCCACACTTCATTGCTGTAGACAAACGGCAGGGACAGATCTCCGCCCCTGGGCCAGGTACATAAAAGCAGTCCTCCCTCTTTTCCGCAGGCAAAAGTGGGGCGCTGAGGATTGGAGTGATCCAGCAAATCTTTTTTCAGGTTGTATTGATGGACCGAACGGAGGTGGTTTTTTATTTGTTCTTTGTTGAGGGCCTGATCGAGCCCGCAAACCGAAGCGATCCACATGCCGAGGACCCCGTCCGACAGGCAGCCGTTTCCGTATTGGTATTTGGGTCCCTCTTTTTTCAGAATATTCAGGGCCTCCGGGGTATACCCCGTTTGCATCGATGATGCTTCCACCGGATCCGGTGCTTTCAGGCCGGTCCATTTGATTTTCTGAAAATAGTACTCCCCGTTAAACAGTTCACGTTCCATGTATTCTTTTCCCTTATGAAGCAAGTCATTATAGAGGTCATGGGGTTGGTCGAGGGCTTTACTCATTTCAACAAAAGCGGTAAGGGCCCCCAGGTAGAAACTGGTGATCATTCCGTTGGGGCCCCAGAATTCAATGTCGTACGTATTGTGCTGCGGTTCTTCGGGATATCCCTGATGTTTGGGGTCCCAGGTTTCAATGCAGTAATCCAGGCTTTGTTTTACCAGCGGGTAAAGTTCCTTCATCCAGCCGGTATCCCCGCTGATCCGCCATTCACGGTAGGTTTTCATGATGCCACCCAGCTGTCCGTCGGCCGCTGCATGAAAATGGTGAACGGGTGGGGAGATGGGAAGGTTGGCCCTGAAGACCTGGTGTCCTTCGTTGTTTTGATTGATTTTGAACTCGGTTTCCCGGAGGCTCCGTTCCAGGGCAGGAAATAAATGGGGAATGGCCTGTGCATAGTTCCAAACGTGGGTACACGACCCGTGGCAGCAGCCGGTATTATCGCTGCATCCCTCGAAGCACCAAAGACGCCCGTCGGTTTGCCGCAGCACCGTCGGGGATTTCAGTATGGTCAGGTTGGCTGCTACGGCTTCTTTGACTTCACCGGGTAGGGTAGTGGAGAAGAAGGCTTCGCGAAAGCGGGAGCTCTTTTCCCTTAATTCGTTGAAATGAAGGCGCCAGTAATTCGCAACTTCTTCCACATTGTTAAAACGGGCTGCATACCAGGGTGTATAGTATGGATCGGTGTAGCAGCTGCTTTCTGCACAGCAGGTTTCGGCTTCGTTGGTTTCGGGAGTTTTTTGCCAACCGCCATAATCTTTGCCTTCGAAGTCTGCAATTAGTGTTGCGCTGGAAGACAAGTTTTGCAGATCTTCACCGGCATTGTTCGTGCGTACAAACTGGTCGGCAAGAATGTGGCCCCATCCCTCCTTGCTTTGGTCCACGATTTTCAGGACGGCTTTTTTTCCTGCATATTCGTTCAGGTCCCAGGTTCTTTCGGTCATATTTTCTGTGTTGTTGCCGGAGGCGGTTTTCACTACCTGACCATCGATCAGGAGTTGCACTGCGGTTGATTTTTGGTT
>JAGYMR010000418.1 GCA_018400515.1 Tangfeifania sp. | reverse complement strand
GTAAGGTGTGAAATCCGGAGTTTCCGTGAAACAATCAAGCATTGGCTCAGCGGTGAGATCGAATTGGTTCATCGGAGGTATTGCCAGAATATTTTCCATGGTCCGGACCATATTTATTTGTGAGTAGTATGTTGAAACAACCTCATTGCGTTTGGTATACGGGCTGATTACCAGTCCGACTGTCCGGTGGCCGTCAATATGGTCAAGTCCTGCCTGCGGGTCATCTTCCGTCACAAAAATACAGGTCTCTTTCCAGAATTTACTGTGGGATATCGCTTCCACAATCCGGCCCAAAGCCAGGTCATTGTCAGCCACAGCTGCTCGGGGTGTGGGCCTGCCCGGACTGGTGCCCGAGGTGTGATCATTGGGAAGCAGCATGATAATAAAATTCGGGAATTCATCCTTTTCTTCAAATTCCTTCAGTTCTTTAATAAATTCAGCGGCACGGTATACATCCGGCACACTGTTGGGAAATCCGACAAATGTGGGGCAGATATATGGTTCAAGCTGTTCCAGGTTGGCCCGGGCTTCAATGGTAACATTTTTTGTGCCCTTTTTGAAATCCGTGTATATATCAGAAAAAGTAGCATTCGCGGGTTTGATCACTGCGTTGACAAATTCTCCGTAATCTCGAAAAGTAAGTCCGTGTCGCAAAACATTGTCCCAGATAAATCCCGAGCTGGCATATGCGAGGGCGTCATCCCCGTCGTATGGATAGCTACGGGTGAATCCGCCAAACGATTTTTCCAGGTAATCGGTTACAAAGGCCTCATTGGTCCATTGGTGCCCGTCGGCACTCAGGATACCGCTGCAATAATAGTTGTCCATTAATACAAATGTTTCTGCCAGTTCATGATGGTTGGGTGTTACTTCATAGCCAAAATGGACCAGACTTGTATCGCCGTTCCCCTGGGCCATATCCCCAAAGACCTGGTCATAGGTCCGGTTTTCTTTGATAATATATACAACATGTTTAAAGTGGGAAGTCTGCCCGGGAAGCACAGGTACGGGGACTTGTTTTTTAAATTTTCCCTTTTTTGTTTGCGCTTCTCCCAGGGCTGATAAATCGTTATTGTTGTAAACAACTTCGGTCATCTTTGTCAATTCCTGTTCGGAAGGAACCGGAATGATCGAAATACTTCCCATATGATCATGGGAGTTCAATCCCTTTCGGTCGGTTCGTTGATTTCTGGAACCAATTCCTTTTACATTTGCTACGAACAGAAAAGTGCCGGAGGGATTTGTTATAACTGATCCCGGATACCATCCAACTGGTATATACCCGTTAATTTGAAAAGGATCTTCTGTTTCAATCACAGCAACCGCATTGTCCGTTCCGTTAGCAACAAAAAGAAACCGGCCATCGGCTGAAAGGGTCAAAGCATTGGGGGAACTTCCAAAGGGAAGCTTGTTGTCCATTTGAACAGCGATCTCATGGATTACCTTGTCGGTTTTGGTATCAATGACGGAAACAATATCACTGTTCGCACAGGCGACAAACAAAAGGGATTTGTCGGCAGAGAAAACCATACCCGAGGGATGCAATCCGACTTTGATAGATTTTTCCTGTTTTTTTTCTTTCAGGTCGATAACCGAAACAGAACCATTATTGGCAATGCCTGTAACCGGATCCACCAGCACCTGGCTTCCTGACGAGTTGTAGGCCGGTTCCCCTTCGCGGGGCTTTCTTCCTCCCCAATTTGAAACATAAGCTTTTGAAGGGGAATGAAGGATGACATCATAGGGGGCTATTCCCACTGGAATTTCAAACATGGAATAGTCCTCCCGGTTAATCACGACCAGGGAATTGTTCCTGCTAAGGGTTACATAAATTTTATCTCCGGCATCATTTAAACAAAGTCCTCCGGGAGCCGGATGGCCTCCCACGGATGGCCGGGGGA
>JAGYMR010000417.1 GCA_018400515.1 Tangfeifania sp. | reverse complement strand
CAGATGTGGCTTTCCTACTCGCCCGCATTTTTTAAACAAGCGGTATTTTCGGGTTTGTGGATGGTAATCAGGGCATCTTCCCGGGAAGTGAGCCGCAGTTTTTTAATTACAGGGGCGGGAAGGGTTTCTTTGATTTTTCCTTTGGCCTGGTGAATAAGGTTAAGTTGCAGTTTATGAATGGCTTTGGAGTTCAGGTAATTCTTTTTCATGTTTTCGGTGGTATGGTAATACCCCTGAAATAAACCCGAAGGGTTCAACTGCTTCTCCTCCGGATCTTCCATTTCGGGGTGAACCACATTGAATTGGCCCTTGAAAGAGGTTGGTTTCCCGAAAACGATGTATTCCTTATTGATCTGTAAGTTCTCTTTTTGCCATTTAATCCCTCTGAACCAAATCAGCTCAATGCTCCCGGTATCGTCAGAAAAAAGGGCGGTCAGGCGCTGTTTCCTTCCGGCCCCAACCATTTCCATTGTCTGAATCTTCCCTTTTACCTGAATGTAAGGCATATCGGCATGGATCTCCGATAGTTTGTGGAATTTGGTCCGGTCGATGTATTTGTAGGGAAAATGAGCGATCAGGTCGCCAAATGTTTTAATATTTAGCTCTTTATCCAGCAGTTCGGCGCGTTTTGGCCCTACGCCGGGCAGAAATTTTATTTCCTGTTCGAGAAATCCGGGCATGGAACAAAGATAACCAATTTGTTAATTTTCCTTCTGAATATCGCTGTTCGAATCCTCTTTTCCTTTTGTCCGCCTGATTTTGATGTTGAGGTAAGCAAAAAGGATGGTCATGAGCGGACTGATGAGGTTAAAAAAGGCATAAGGCAGGTAATCGGTGGTGGCCACGCCCAGCACACGCGACTGGGTTGCTCCGCAGGTATTCCAGGGAATAAGCACGGACGTCATGGTCCCGCTGTCTTCCAGGGTACGGCTTAATACTTCGGGCTTTAATCCTTTTTCTTCGAAGTTTTCGCGGAACATCCGTCCGGGAACCACGATGGCAAGGTACTGGTCAGAGGCCGTGGTATTGAAAAACAGGCATGTTCCTGCTGTGGAAGCCACCAGGCTGCCCGTACTTTTGGCATAGCGGACAATGGGCTGGGTTATCCTGCGCAGCAAACCTGCCGATTCCATGATCCCCCCGAAAACCATGGCCGAAAGAATCAGCCAAACGGTATCGAGCATTCCCCGCATCCCCGAGGTAGTCAACAGTTCGTTTACACTGCTGTTTTTAGTGGTCAGAGAGACATCGCCAAACATCGCCTGCATAACCGAAATGTAAGAAGCCTGGGTGTAACTTTCGACGATACCCGAAACTTCGCGGATGACCTGTGGCTGAAAAATAACGGCAAAAATACCCCCCAGCAGCGTTCCCGCTAACAGTGAGGGCAGGGGAGGAACCTTCAGCGCGATGATGGTCAAAAGGAGTGCCGGAACGAAAAAGAGCAGGGGGGATGTATTAAAAGTGCCTTCGATGGCCGTTTTTACGGTTCCAACATTTGCTGTGGCACCAGAAAAATCATAGCTGAAACCGATAATGACAAATAGAATGAGCGTGATGACAATCGAGGGAACGGTAGTGTAGGTCATGTACCGGATATGGGTGAACAAATCCGTTCCGGCCATGGCAGGTGCCAGGTTGGTGGTGTCGCTCAGGGGAGACATTTTGTCGCCGAAATAAGCTCCGCTGATGATCGCCCCGGCAACAACTGCTTCGTTCATACCCAGTGCTTTTCCAATACCCAGCAGGGCAATTCCAATGGTGGCAATGGTGGACCAGGAGCTTCCGGTGGATAAACTTACAATGGCACTCACAACAACGGCGGTAAAAAGAAAAAGCCGGGGATTGATGATGTCAAGACCATAATAGATCATGGCAGGAAGGACCGCGTGATCGACCGCC
>JAGYMR010000416.1 GCA_018400515.1 Tangfeifania sp. | reverse complement strand
GACCGCGGCGTGGATATGTTCGACTGCGTGATGCCCACCCGCAACGGGCGCAACGGGATGCTCTTCACATCCCGCGGCGTCATCAACATCCGGAATAAAAAATGGGAAAACGACCACGCCCCCATCGATGAGAATGGCACTTCATTTGTTGATCAATACTCCAAAGCCTATCTGCGGCACCTGATCATTTCGAACGAAATGCTGGGGGCACAAATTGCCAGCCAGCACAACCTGGCTTTTTACCTGTGGCTGGTGCGGACCGCCCGGGAAAAAATCCAGCAGGGATCCTTTAAATCCTGGAAAAATGAAATGGTTCATTGCTTAAAAGAAAAATTGTGAGGAAATGAAGTACTACAAAACCATTGACATATACATCACCAAAAAATTCCTGGGGACCTTCTTTTATGCCATTGGCCTCATCCTCAGCATTGCAATGGTTTTCGATGTATCGGAAAATCTGGATGAGTTCCTCTCCAATAACGTGCCCGGCGAGATCATCATAAAAGAGTATTACCTGAATTTCATTCCCTATTTTGCCAACCTCTTCAGTCCGCTCTTTACCTTCATTGCGGTCATCTACTTTACATCAAAAATGGCTTACAACTCCGAGATCATTGCCATTTTAAGCAGCGGGGTCTCCTTTAAAAGACTCATGCGTCCCTATTTGGTGTCGGCCCTGATCCTGGCCATTTTTTCCTATATCCTGGGGAATTACATCATTCCCCCGGCCAACAAAACCCTGAACGAATTCCGGCAGGTTTACATCGACAACAAACCCAATACCATGGCAAGGGAGCGGAACATACACCGGCAGATCGAACCCGGCGTGTTCATCTACATGCAACGTTTCAATGCCAATAACGTTGGTTACCGGTTTACCCTCGAACATTTTGAGGATTCAAAACTGGTGGAGAAGATCACGGCCGACAATATCCGGTGGGATGAGGAGACCGGAAAATGGATCCTGAATAACTGGTGGAAGCGAAAGATCCACGAGGACCACGAAACGTTTGAAAAAGGATACCGGATGGACACCACCTTTAACATGACGCCCAATGATTACAAGGTAATGAAAAACGAAATGGAGAATTTTACCACGCCTGCTCTGAAACAGGAGATTAGGGAGATGAAACTCCGCGGTGTCAACACCGTTGAGTGGGAACTTGAACGGCACAAAAGGGTCGCCGGCCCCTTTTCCGCATTCATCCTTACCATTTTCGGAGCGGGACTCGCCTCCCGGAAAATTAAAGGCGGCCTCGGACTGCACCTGGTGCTCGGACTGTTGCTCAGTTTCTCCTACATATTATTCATGCAAGTTACCACGGTATTTGCCATCAACGGAAATACTCCCCCCCTGCTCGCCATCTGGATCCCCAACCTGGGATACGGCATCATTGCCTTCTTTGTATACCGCTGGGCTGCCAAGTAATGTCCGGATAGTGAATCAATGCATTAAAAATTACGTAAAGCAAAATACAAAAAGGTGTTTCCAAAGATAAAATTTATATTTTTACCCCGGTTTAGAAAAAAGGTATTCCCGCCGGGAAAGAAAGCAGTGTAAACTTAAATCAAACTTTATGTCATTAAGAAGCAATGTCCTTGACCTCAGGAAAAGAAAAAGGGAAGTGCAAAAAGGAGGTGGTGACAAAGCCATTGAGAAGCAGGCCAAGATGGGAAAACTCACAGCCCGTGAGCGGATCCTTACCCTTCTGGATAAAAATTCCTTCCATGAATACGATCTTTTTGTAGAGCACAGTGCCAAAGACTTTGGCATGGAATCGAAAGTCCTGCACGGCGACGGGGTAATCATCGGTACCGGCACCATTTACGGCAAACCGGTCTGTATCTTTGCCCAGGATTTTACAGTTGCCGGGGGATCGCTTGGGCTGATGCACGCTCGGAA
>JAGYMR010000415.1 GCA_018400515.1 Tangfeifania sp. | reverse complement strand
TGTCATGATCTCCCACATCGCTTTGGGTGAGGTGGGGGAGTACCAACGGCATCAGGTAAGTTAATTCGAGCCGTTTTGACCAAATATTGGTACCTGTGAGCGTCAGGCGGAGGTTTTTGAGGGGAGAGAACTCCACCATATGCAGTGTCAGCATTTTTTGAACGCCTCCCAGGTCATAGCCGTAAATATTTTTTTTATAATCCGTTCGTTGGGCCGGGAAGGAGTAAAGCGAACCCGTAAGGAAGGCGTACCGTAGCCAGGGAAAAGGTTCCATCACCAGGTCGATTCCCGGAAATCGGCGGGCATGGGCTGACAGGACCAGGTTGTCGGCAGTGGCGCCCCATGACCGGCGGTTGTTATGGAAATGGACCTGCAGTTTCCCGTCTGCCCAGGAGCCCCCCAGCTCGGCGTGATAGATCATTCCGGCGGTCAGGTTATCCTGGATGGGGGGACCGCCGCCCTGTTTTCCCGAGGCATTGACATGCCGCCACATAGTTTCGAAATCGAACTGGTAAGGATGTTCCGCATACCCCAGGCTTTCATAGGGAAAATGCACCGCCCCGTTTTTGGTATAACTTTCATGAAAGAGGTCTGGTCGCAACCGCTCCACCGATGCACCCATGCCGGCAAAAAAATGAATGTGTTTCCCGATATCCCCGGCAATGAAAGGTTCCGCGATGTTAACGGTCGACCATGTAGCATTGTCGCCGGCAGCGATCTTTCCTGAAATCGATGCACGGGCACCTGCCACAGCCCAGGAATTTTCGCTCCGGTGTTCTTTGATTTTTAACCCGTTTACCGGGTTTGAGAGGTCCATGAGGTATTGGCGGATCACTTTTTTTTCGTTTCCGGAGATTTTTTTCTCATCCAGGATATGCCTTAAACAGGCGATGACCGTTTTTTTTGTATAGGGCCTTGTTTGGGGTAAAAAACCTGTTTTTCCGGCCGCTTCATATAAATCAAGCAATTGGTATACCGAATGATTCACCGGAATTAATTTACCGGCATGCCGTATATTTTGATTGTCATCCTGTCCGTACAACGAAAAAGCCAGCAAAATACCCAGGCAAAAGGAATATATTTTCAAAAATTCCGGTTTTTTCATTTACTCCGTACCCTTTTAAATACGATATTAAAAAAAGCCTTCCAAAAATATTTCCAGTCCGTTTTTAGCGGTGAATTTTTGTATTGCATCAGGTAATTTCTTTCCGACTCCATGATCTCATCGAACGATTTGGGGAGATCGGCATAAAATGGGGGAACCAGCCCGGGTTTATACTGTATGCGTAATTGTTTCAGGTCATCGTTGTAAAGATTGAAATAGTGCCGGCTCAGGGGCCGGACGCCCACTAGCTTAAGATCGCCCCGGAACAGGTTGATCAGCATGGGGAGTTCATCAATCCAGCATTTCCGGAACCAGCTGCCCAGAGTGGTTACTCTGAAATCTTCTTTGAATTTTCCTCCCTCCTGCAGGCTGTTTTTTTTGTAAACGTAATTTTGCAGGTATTCTGCAAAGGGATGCATGGTGCGTAATTTGTATATTTTAATGATTTTTCCGTGCAGTCCGATTCTTTTTAACCGGATCAGGGGGCCATAAGTAGGATTAAACGGATAGAGCGGTTCTTTAACTTTTTGGGCTACAAAATAGAGGTGTCCGTTGATGTATTCCTCCTGAAGGATTTTAAATCCCGAAGCATACAGTCTTCCCAGGGTTTCAGCCCGTGTGAGTACACGATTATTTCCCCTGGTAAGAATAAAATAGATTTTTTTTGTTAATGGAAGTTTGGGGAAGATTCTTTTCAGGATAAAATCCAGCGAATAATAGATCAGGTTGAAACCTTTGGGGAATTTCCGGAAGATCCGCTTTTTCCGTTGGTTTTTAGTTCCTACACAACCGATAAAAATTTCC
>JAGYMR010000414.1 GCA_018400515.1 Tangfeifania sp. | reverse complement strand
TTCCACTACCCACATGGCAGCCATGCCGACTACCGATGTGCATTTATCCCGGTGGGCCCCGGCTTTTTCAAATTCATTCCTTACTTCTTTTGTGCTCAACCGGTAGCTTTTTCCAAATATTACTTTTTGGATGTCGTGACATATGATGCTTCCATAAGTTTCAATAAACTTTTCACGCAACTTCCCGGAAAGTTCGTAAGCTTTATGTTGGTTGGTCTTATCTCCTTCTTTATATTTCCAGCGGCGACCGGCATAGGTCCCCAGGAAGAGAAGACCTCCAGTATATCCTCCGCATGCTCCGTCGCCCGATAAAGCCATGCCGCCCGATAATGCTGTGGATGCCTGAAACAGCATTTCCTCACGCTTACCTGTAACCTCAAAGAGGGCTCCAAGGGTGCATTGGCCACACCCCCGGATGGTTTTTTCGTAATGGAAGCCCTGCCGGTAGGCCTCTTTCATCAGTGCTATCCGCCGGGGATCTTTAAAGGTATTTTTTTTGTCCCGTGCATTTTCATAATGCCTCCGGATCAGCGCTGTCAGGTCTTTTTCATAATGAAGGCCACAGAAATGTTGTATTGCTTCATTTATTCCGTGATCCGCCAAATATGTTCTTATCTTCCTGCTGTCCGGATCATTTTTATTATCATACAGAAATGCATATGCAATGGTTTTTGCCAAATAGAAGGGTAAAATGCCGTTTTTTCTGCAAATGATCGCCGGTCCGACCAGCCGGTCCTCCCGTCCCAGCTTCCTTACAGGGTCGGCTCCCAGCCTGGAAAGGGAGTCTTGAAGCATCGGGTTGGTAAGGTTTTGAATGACCTCCCTGTTCCAAACCTCCATTTCATCTCATTATAATTTTTTTATTTTTAACGGTATTCGATGGAACTCGCTTTATAATGATCCTTCTCCCGGTAAACCGGGACAAGTTGTGTGGCAAAATTTTGCCATGCTCGTTTCATCATGCGAAAAGGAGCATTCGGCCTGCAAGCCCAGCGTAACTTCCCGGAGTGTTTCCCGGGCCAGGTACATGATCTCCTGATCCTGAATGCATTCAGCAACGGTTTGAAATCCTTTCACGGAACCAGCGTAGGCGAAAACAGCATGCACCATATTGTAGGTGTAGCTTTTACGCATTTTTTCCGCTTCCATTCTTTCAGAAAAATGCAGTCCCCGAACATCGTACGGGATTGCTCCCCTGAATGCATTAACATCCACGGGAAATGGTGTGTACCCGTTCGTGATGACCCCCAGTGGATCGGATTCCTTCATTGCTTCACCGGGATCAACAGCTATACGCATTATCAGTGCATCGACAAGGCCGATAAATTTATCCGCATGTTTTGCTTCAGTGGCAGAAAGCCTGCTGTAAAGCGCCTTCCTGAATCTGCCGGAGGGATGAGCAATATTGGCACAATTGATGATGTCCAGCGGCGCTGTATTGTTTTTCTCCACCCGCTTTTTTATTTGATCGGCAAAAATAGCGGCAAGGGATTCGAATGCTTCAGGGAAAACGGAAACCACCATTCGGGAGGTTTTGCTGAAAATTTTTCCCAGGGCCGCCTTGTCTCCGGTATGAATGGCTTCGAACCCCGAAATTACTCGGCGCTCCTTTTCCTTTCCGGCAGGGAAGTGTTCAATTGCGTATTGGCCCCGCGACCGCAGAAGGGATAATTTCTTTTTATCCGAATCCACAAATGTAATGTGGTACCCCGCTCTGGAGAACATATCAGCAATAAAACTCCTTCCGATCCTGCCGGCACCCCAAATGGCTACCTTTTTCATATTATTATAATTGTTAATTTTCAAAGGTATAGTATGGAACTCGCCCCGACTTGTCGGGGCTCGTTTCATAAATGCTGGATAAAATAATTTCACGAAGAAAGGTATAACATGAAAAAATAAAATGCAATGACTTCTTTCCCAAAACCGGGAAAATTTACG
>JAGYMR010000413.1 GCA_018400515.1 Tangfeifania sp. | reverse complement strand
TCACACATTATTTCAAAGTCAACCGGTAGTTTCCGGCTTTTAACAAAAAGGCCCGTTTCCCGTTTTCCTGTCCCGCCATTCTTACCCAGGGATTTTCTTTCAGAGGCCGGCCGTTTTCCAGGATAGTGGCATCTTCGTCGAGATAAAGGGTTGCCGTACTGTTAGCAGGTACAGAAACCTGGTAGTCAACCCCGTTTTTTGTCTTTTCCCAGGAAGAAATAATTGTTCCGTAGGGGCCTTCGTGTTTGGCTTCAAAATGGTTCAGCCCGGGCACAAAGTGTGGTTTCAGCAGCACATTTTTAAATCCCGGTTGTTCTTCATCGGGGAAAATGCCTCCCAGTCCTTTATAATACCATGCGTTTACTTCCCCGAACATAATGTGATTCAGGGAGGCATCCCGCGCGGCATCGATGGGCCAGTTTTCGTAGAAGGTTGTAGCACCGTTTACAATCCACCAGCCCCATGAGGGGAATGTCTCCTGTGAAGCCATTTCCCATGACAGCTCAGAGTACCCGTTTTCACTCAGGGCGTTCAAAATGGTTTTACTCCCCAGCAGTCCCACATCAATATGCTTGTCATCGGCACGCACCCGTTCAGCAAGATTGGCAGCCACCCTGGAAGTGAGTTCTTCAGGAACCAGTCCCCAGTGAAGAGCCACACTCAGTTCGGTCTGATACCCGCTGCCGTACATTCCGGATTCCCGTTCCAGGTATTTTTTATTAAATGCCGTTTTTATCTTCTCGGCCAGGGCGGCATATTTTTCTGCATCGGCCTCCTTTCCAAATAACCGGGCGGCTTTGGTGAGAATAACCGCATCCACATAATAATAAGCCGTGGAAGTAAATTCTTTGGGCGTTTTCGATTTTACCGGAACCCAGTCGCCCAGTCCCCAATCGGTTAGTCCGGAAGGACTTTGTTCATCAATATAATCTACATATTTCTTAATGTTGTCATAACTCATTTCGAGCAACCGGGAGTCACCGTAAAACAAATAAATGTTCCAGGGTATAATGGCAATGGTACTTGTCCAGTCGGGGCCGTTGGCCCAGTGATAGCCCCAACCACTGGTAGGAATAATGGCCGGAAGCACACCATTGGGCTGCTGTTCGTCCCGGTGATCGGCCAGCCATTTTTCGTAAACAGTAATGGCATCGTAATTATACAATCCCGTTTCAATGGCAATATGCGCGTCACCGGTCCAGCCATTTTTTTCGCGCTGCGGACAGTCGGTTGGATAACCAAACAGATTCGACAGGTAAGAAACATTGGAGGCCTCCCATATCTTATTCAACGTTGAGTTGGATGATTCGACATACCCAACCGGGGGAACATCGCTGTGCATAAAAAAGGCAGTGAGGCTTTCTTTGCTCAATTGTAATGGCTTGTCGGCCGAAACCTCAACATATTGAAACCCTTTGTAATTGAACCGGGGCATAAAAGTTTCCTCTCCTTTCCCGCTAAGAATAAAAATGTCGGTCTGAAAAGGATCCGTATCATCGGTAGGACGGTAGTGCGCATCGATGTTTGACATGTCTGCACGCCCGTTTTCATCCAGCTTTTCAACATGTTTCAGGCGGATGGTTGTGCCCTCGGTTCCTGATACTTTTATGCGGGACACGCCTGCCAGGTTTCTGCCAAAATCGAACAACCAGGTTTGTTCGTCAATTATTTTCATTTCGGCAGCCGGAATTTCCGCTACATTTCGAATCGGCTGCAATGCCTGGGCAGTGATATTTTGTGAGGGAGCACCGGTAGCCACAGCGTTTTTCCATTCTTCGGGTTCGAAACCGGAAGTATTCCAGCCAGGTTGCTCCAGCCGGGCATCATAATGCTCACCGGTATAGATGCTGTTAAAAATAACCGGGCTCAATAATGTTTGCCAGTCTTGTCCGCTGGTTATAGTCTCCACCGAACCATCTTCATAAGTAATCCGCAAATCCATGCAGAATTTGGAACGGCCACGCCA
>JAGYMR010000412.1 GCA_018400515.1 Tangfeifania sp. | reverse complement strand
TTTTCCGCTTCCTTTTTTCCCCCTTTTTTCTTCAAATAATTTCCGAGCCGCAGAAGTCCTTGCGCTCCGATGGCGGCTGCCGAGCTGTCCACCGGTTCCCAGGCATTGAACGGGTCGGCCGGCTTGTCCAGGTAATCGCCCATTTTATGAAGGTTGGGAGCCCCGGTATCCCAGTAAGGAATGCCATCAACAGGGGTATTTGCAATAAAGAAATCACAGGTGGCCCGGGCCGCCTTCAGCATCATGTTTTCCATTTTTTTTCGCCCCCCCAGCGGAGTTAGTTCTTCGTCAGCCACCTTTTCCAGGGCTTCGAGCTCTTCGGGGAATCCCACCATAGCCCATGAAAGGCCGCGGGTCCAGGTGGAAAAACCGCTGTATCCCTGCTGGGTATTGGGGCAACGGAAATTGCCATCGTTGATGTTAAAAATGCTTTCATGAGCGGTACGTCCCCAGGTATCATAACGGTCGCGGCCTTCTCCATAGAATACGGAATATTGTGCAGTGGCGGTAATGTGCTCCAGGGCCCTCCCGAGCAGCGATATTTTTTGGTCGCCTTCGCTTTGCAGGATATGCCCCATGAGATGACTGGCCATTAATATGCGGCAGGAGCGGATGGTATCAACGAAAAGGGAGTGCGGTCCGTTGAAGGAATACATGAAACCCCCTTGTTTGGTTGGCGTCCAGCGGCTGGCCTGCACCGCGCCGGATATCTTTACTGCCAGTTCGTAAAAGTGCTTTTCCCATTCATTGAAAGGTATTTTCCCTTCGTTCATCAGGCGCAGCAAGTTCCCATAGGTGCTCAGGTTGTTAAAGCCATGGTCGTGAACCCCGGTGTGACTGATGTGAGGGGCCATTTTTCCGAGGGTGTTTTTTCGTCCCGATTCCAGGAACGGTTTCTCCCCGGTGGCATCAAATTGCAGGAGGGCCGAACCAAACTGAAAACCCTGTGTCCATTCAGTCCAGCCACGGGTGGTGTATTTCCCGTTTACGGTAAAAACCGGAGAGCCCTGTAAGGCATCGTACTTTTTTTCAATGGTGTTAATCTTTTCGGCAGATAGTTCCCAAAAGAGGTCCAGTTTTTTCCGGAGGTCCTCCGGGTGAAGTTGAAAGTCGGTCTGTAGCATTCTATTTTGGTTTTTCAGCATCGTAAAATTGGCCTGTAAGGTAAAAAAAAACATTGAAGACAGGAATATATTTGAGGTGATTTTGTCGCTTTTCGTGTGAGTCCCTCCTGCTTTTTTAATGCAGTTGAAGGACCATTCCCACCTGCAGAACTGAATTTTCCTGCAGGCGGTTGAGCCGGCACAATTCTGAGACAGTGGTATGGTGCCGCCGGGCTATTTTCCAGAGTGAGTCACCCTTTTTAACGGTGTAATTTTGGGGCGGATGGGTTCCGGAGGATGAACTTCCCGGTTTTTCCAACAATTCGGCGAGAATTTTAATGCCCTGCAATTCGTCTTTTAACGCCCCTCTTTCAAAATCAAAAACACGTTCCGCATCGAAAGGCCTTCGATTTTCCCTGATTTCAAAGTGAAGGTGGTTGGTGGTTGCCCTCCCTGTGTTTCCGGCAAGGCCTACAGGAGCTCCCCGTACCACTTTTTCTCCTTTCTTAACCAGAAAAGAAAGCAGATGCGCATAGCTTGTTTCCAAACCCTGGCCATGACGGATGACTATCTGGTTCCCGTATCCATAATAGGCCCCTGCACGGGTAACCCGGCCGGAATAAACTGCATAAACTGTATCTCCACGGTTCATTTTAACATCGGTCCCTGAATGCATTCTCCCTGAACGGGGACCAAACGGACTGATGACTTTTCCTTTGCAGGGAGGGGAGAATTGGCGGATCATATTTAGAACTTTTTCAGATTTCTGGTGATGCAGAAGGCTGTCCCCGGAAGAATATCCCGATGGCACCCGCCTCTGCAAATCCCCTGCTTTCCCGTTTCCCGGGTCGTTGAGCTTGCCAAGATC
>JAGYMR010000411.1 GCA_018400515.1 Tangfeifania sp. | reverse complement strand
TTTCAAAACATTGTTTTTTTGGAAAATATGTTTTATATTGAAAAACAACAGTTTAATTAATCCAAAAATCCTGAGCTTATGAAAACATTTTCCCCATTCCTGATTGCCGTGTGCTTTATTTTTGGAATGCACGGTTTGCTTCAAGCCCAACCGGAGACAAAAACCGGCAAAGTACAAAACGGATTAAAAACGGTCACATTTGAGACCAAAAAAGGCAGGGTAGAGGTAAAAATCCCGGAAATAATCCATGCAGGTGATGTTATTTCCGGTACGGTGATCGCTGAGCCAAAAGGTAAAAACGAACGGCAGATCGCGAAAAACCGGAACATTCTGAACGGGTATGTCGTTGAAATAGAAGAAACAAAAAAGGATAAAAAGGAAAAAGAAAAGGGGCGACCGGTAAAAAACAAAAAGGGAAGCTGGGTTTTGCCAAAAATGATTACGAAGGGGAGCATCCATTTATTATTAACCGGACGCCGCGATAAAGTAATGGCAAAAACGCCGGTCACGGCCAATCCCTCCCCGCGGAGCCTTACTCTTCCGGATGTCCTGAAGGAACAGGATTTTTCTGTTCCGCCCTACCTCCGCGCCGGAGAACCGGAAAAGATCACCGGGTATTTTGATGGTGACTTCACCTCATCTGCTGTCCGGCTGAACGATAGCAATGCGGAGCTTCTGGCTGAATCGCCCGGGGAACTGTTCTTTGAAACTCCCGAAGACCTTTCCGGGCCCGTGGATCTTGAAATGAAGGAGGATACCTTTACGCTGAAGGACCGGACCCACGTGGTTAAACTGGACATGACAGCCGATAAATTAAACCTGATGAAAGGGGAACAAACCCGGGTTCATTTGAAGGTCAGCGGGCTTGAAGGTCTCGAAACCGCCGTACCTCTCGAATTTTCCAACCTGACACCGGGCAACATCGCTATGGAGGGGGGAAATGCCCGGGAGATCATTATCCGGCCGGAAGACCGGACAGAAGAAGGTACCTTCAACTACGATCTGAATGTAACGGCCACCAGCAGGGGCGGTTTCTCCATCATGGGAAAAATTGGCTCCCCTTTGCTTACCGAACTGGCTGAGGAACCCGTTTCAAAGGGTTCAGAAGGAGACCGGCCGGCTGTTCCGGAGGAGGAAGAACCTCCTTCCGAAACGGAGGATTGTTGCAATATCTCCCGTTCGGCCACGCACAGCAATCCACAATCGGAACTTGAAATTTCTGAAAATTACCTTGATGAAGAGAAACGGCAGGTTTTGGATTCGATCTATGAAAATGTCCCTGCCGTTAATGCCAGCAATCAAAATTCTTTCATCCGTTCCAAATTACCGGCGTCTGCCAGCTCCATCGGTTACCTCGATGTTGTATCCGGCTATTGCAATGCCATTTGCAAACACATACTGGTTTCTTCTGACGGCGGTTCTGAATGGGTGTGGTCCACCGAAGAGCTATCCACCGAAGCCACCACCAGCGGAAACCATAACCTCTCAGTAACTACCGGGGAAGGTTGCAGTTCCTTTGTTGTTGGTGCCGCGGGGGGTGTCGTGCAAACCTGGACCAACGGGATCGATCCGGTAGCCAATCACCGGACCTTACTGACAGCCATGAAATGGACCCGGGACATCTCGATCATTATCGCATCAACACTTTTGGGCGGTCCTGCTGCAGGCATCGCAGCGGGGATTGCAACATGGGGGGCATCCAAATGGTTTGACAGCGAGTTCTCAACCGACTGCAACGCCGGAGTTAAAGCCGAAGCCAAAATTCTTTTCAAAGCCAAGGACCGCCCCTTGTTGCTGAGCGCTAACAGCGGAACCACCATGAACGATGATGGTGAGATCACCTCCGACAATGTGAAGCTCTGCCATGGCACGAAATCATGGACCGACCCTGCCTCCCTGACGATCGAAACGAAAGGTTTCTGCAGCATGAAGTGTTTCTCCGAAGACAACGGGGTGGTCGACGGAACAATCGAAAGCCAGGCAGGCATTGTCATTATTGGTTTCTGTTTCTATG
>JAGYMR010000410.1 GCA_018400515.1 Tangfeifania sp. | reverse complement strand
CTCCACTTCGCCTTCTCCCGCGGCAAACAGCCCGGCACGCAAGCTCAGGAATTCGCCAAAAACATTGTGGTGTAAACCCGAAATTTCCATACTAAGCGGCGACTTTTGCCAGTGTTCGGCATCACTGCTTACGTAGGTATTTATTTCATGCTCATGATTGGTCAATTTCAAATAAAAATGGTTCCCCACATTGTTTGCTCCCCGTTTCATTTCCTGGTCTTTTCGGTAAAAATATAGCGTTTCGTTGTCCATCCCAATTCCCGAAAATGCCTCTTCGTTGTAAAACAAAATCAGCCCGGCTTTTGCTTTTTCTGGAAGGATTATTTCTGCAATCATTTCATAGGAATGATGGCCGGGGTTAATCAAAAGTGGGGGAGAATTGGCCGGTGTTGTTCCTTTCGCTTTCAGCATTAAACTTTCTCCTGTCAAACGAAATCGTTCGGGGTCGTAATCTTTAAAAAACTGCCACTGCACTCCCAGTTTTGCCGAGGAGAAATCGTCCGATCGCTCAAGGGAACCTCCGTTGTTTTCTCCCGGCGGCATCTTTATTTTTCCATCCACATCTGCATCATCCGGTAACTTAAACCAGTCATCTTCCGTCCAGACAATCGGTTGCATCAGTGTTTGCCGGCCAAGGGTGTGGTAACCTTTTTCGTAACCGTGAAACATGATCCACCAGTTTCCTTCGGTATCATCCACCAGTGTTCCGTGGCCGGTCGACCACCAGCGGTCATCGCGGCTTTGGGTGTGAATTACCGGGTTGTGGGGTGAGTTTTCCCATGGTCCCAGAATATTTTCCGAACGCGCTGAAACCACCATATGACTGGTAGCAGGCCCGGCCGTTCCGCCCTCGGCAACAGTAAGGTAATAATAGCCGTTTTTTTTCGTCAGCTTTGGCGCCTCCAGGCAAAAACATTCCACGCTCCATTCATCCGGAAACTCCCAGCCGTTGTACACTTTCTGCACCTCGCCAACAGTCGACAAGCCATCGTCCGACAACCTCACCGCATGTCCGCCCGAAAGGTGCAGGTAGCGATTGCCTTCATCATCCACCACGTGCCCGGGATCGATGTGCCCGACTTTCAAATCAACCGGCTCGCTCCACGGTCTTTCCGGATTATCTGCAGTAACAACCCAGTTGCTCCCTGCTGCCGGAAAGTAGATGTAATACTTTTCACCGTGTTTCAGAAAGTCCGGCGCCCACACCGATCCTACATATTCATACAGCGCGTGTGTCACCGGCATCCAGTTCACCAAATCCTTCGATTTCCAGATGAGCAGCCCCGGGTAGTATTCAAACGAAGAGTGCGTCATGTAAAACGTGTCTCCTTCCCTGAAAACCGACGGATCCGGGTAATCGCCCGCAAGGATTGGATTTGTGTACACTTCGTTGTCGTTATGGTTTTCATTTTTCGATTGTTTGCTATTCATGGTACACGAAGCCAGCAAAATCAGAATCCATAAAAGTTGCCACCCCATTCTCAAAACGAAAAATGTTCCGATGGTACCCGCGATGCCTCCATCAGCGAATCCATTTTCTTCACCAGTTCAGGATGTTCGGATGCAACATTGTTGCTTTCGCCCGGGTCGTTTGCCAGGTTGTACAACTCAATTTCTCCGTCCTGGTAAATATTTTTAATCGCTTTCCAGTTGTCTTTCCGCACAGCCTGTGCATCCCAGTTTCCATAAAATTCCCAGTAAAGGTGCGAGTGCTTTTCCTGTTCTTCATTATTTCCCAATAATTCCGGTAAATACGAAATTCCGTCGATGTTATCCGGCGCATCAACTCCGGCCAATTCACAGGCAGTGGGCATAAAGTCCCAGAACGCGCTGATGTGCTCCGATGTTTTTCCTTCCGCAATTTTCCCCGGCCAGCGGGCAATAAACGGTACACGAATACCACCGTCAAAAAGGTCGCGTTTGCCGCCCCGCAAAAAGCTGTTGCTGTCGAAAAATTTGGTAAATCCATGTGATTCCTGCATGGGTCCATTGTCGCTCGTAAAAATCACCAGTGTGT
>JAGYMR010000041.1 GCA_018400515.1 Tangfeifania sp. | reverse complement strand
CAGGGGGTGTAGTAAGGATCATCCGAACAGCTGCTTTCTGCACAACAGGCCTTTTCACTGCCGGGTTCAGGCGTTATTTGCCAGCCGCCATAATCTTTGCCTTCAAAGTCTTCGATCAGAATGGCGCCGGGGGACAGGTTTTGCAGCTCTTCATTGGTCTTATCGGTAAGTACAAACTGGTCGGCCAGGATGTGTCCCCATCCATCCTTGCTTTGGTCCACAATTTTCAGGACGGCTTTTTTCCCGGCATATTCGCTCAGGTCCCAGGTTTTTTCGGACAGCATTTCGGTGTTGTTGCCCGCCGCAGCGTTCACCACCTGTCCGCCGACCAGCAGTTGCACAGCGGTCGATTTCACGTTGTTACCCCCGCCCACCAGGAATTTGAGGTAGCGGCGGTTCAGCAAAAATGGTTCTGACTCCAGGGTGCCTGTCTGTCCGTCACCGGCCGGGTCATAAGTATTTACCAGCTGTTTGCCGGCAAAACCGGTGACATCCTTTTGGTTGGGGGCGGTGCCCCCGGAAGGGGTTTGCCGGAACGCAGGACCTGTGGAAACCCTTCTTCCGAGGGCCATATTTGTTTCGGGAAGGTACCAGCAGAAGTTCACAGCAATGGTTTTTTCTTCTCCCGGTTCCAACTCCACCGGAACATAGATGGATGCCCCCGGGGCCGGAGCATCTGTTGGGGGATTGCTGACGATTTTTCCCGCTTCAATGTTTTTCCAGAGGATGGTTTTGGTATCGAACCAGCCGCCACGGAACCAGCAGTGGTCCGTAACGGCTTCATTGCTGTTGACAAAAATGGTGAAGCCATGGCCATCGTCCCCGTTTCTTCCGTTCCCGGGGGCTGTCATCCGGAAACCGTTGGGGCTTTTTCGGATCTGCCCCCGGTTGTCAATGATGTTCCGGGCGTTGTACGAAAATACCGCTTCCACTTTTTTGCCCGTGTTGTTTTTAAACCGGTATTCGAGGGCTCCTGCCGGGAGGCTGGAGTTATCCTCGTCGGTAGGGATGAAGGGACTCCATCCGGTAATAGCCACTTCGAGCGGGATGTCTTTATCCTCCAGCTCCACCAGGGCGAACGGGAAGCGGGCCAGGAATTTTCCCGACTCAAACCGCGGATAGCCGTAGTTTTTCTCTCCCAGTCCGTTGCCGGTGCCGGGCTGTCCGAAGATCTTCCAGGAGGGCACCGGGGCTTCGAGTACCTTGGCGCCGTTTTTCTGCCCTTTGATGCTGATGGCAGCAAAAGCAAACGGTTCATTGAAGATCTCGGGATGGTTGGTGACCGAGAGGTGGGAAATGGCGCCGGTGCCTTCCAGGCAGAACATCCCCGCTCCGATGCCTCCGACCGGAAAGGCGATCCGGTCGAGGTTCCTGCCGGTGTAGTAACTGTTGAATGCATGCCGGGAGGTTTCTTTTCCGGCCTGTTCACAGGAAAGGGTAAACAGGAACAGAAGCGTAATAAACAAAGGGAAGATGGTACGTTTCATTGGTTTGCAATTTTTTTTGTTTGTTTCAAAGGAGCGGATGGCTAATCCGTTCCTGCGGGCAGATCATTTCAGCGTTAACTGGTTCCGCCATAGTTCGTTTCAGCTTTTTGGGGGTTTTTCCCTGGTGATGACAGCGCTGTAATAAGCGATGATGATAAATGCCACGGCAGGGACCCAGTAGGCCAGTTTAATGCTTCCCGACTGGTCGGAGACAATGCCCTGGATCTGGGTCAGTACCGCTGCACCGGCAATGGCCATCACCATGCCGGCCCCGCCGATCTTCGTATCGCTCCCCAGGCCTTTCATCCCCAGACCGTAGATCGTGGGGAACATCAGCGACATGCAGCCCGAAATTCCCATCAGCGTGTAGATGCCGAGCCATCCTTCGGAATAGATGGTGGTGAAGCTGCAGATAACGGCAAGGATGGCAAGTGCTGTAAGGAGGTTCCGGGGTTTAATGTACCGCATTAGTCCGGTGCAGATAAACCTGCCCGCGACAAACAGGACCAGCGAGAGGATGTAATAGGTTGCTCCCGCCTGCTCCGGCGTGCGGGGCAGGAAAGCCCTGATGCCGAAGAATTCGCAGAAATTGTAAAACCCGGCAGCCACCGGCTCAATTCCCCGCAGGGTGGCGATAATGGATTCCTGTGAAGGCTTTTGCCCCAGCTGGTCAACCACCCCCTGAAGATCGATTTGTTGCATGACATACCGGATAATGAACGACCAGACGGCAATTTGTGCGCCCACGTAAAGGAATTGGGCGGTAACCCCCCACACGTAGTTTTTATTTTTCAATAAACGGTGCAGGGTTCCTTTGAAGTCTAGGTGTTTCTCCCCCTCCTTCATTTTAGGCATGCGTGTAAAGTAGATGGCCACCAGGACAGCCACCATGGCCAGTCCCAGGCCCATGTAGGTCATGGTGATGGCATTCAGTTCTCCCACCTGGATCTTTATCAGTTCGCCGGGGGGGAGGGCCGCTCTTTCTAAGGCGGTCAGGGTATTCAGCTGTGATAAAACAAATATCTGGCTCAGAATAACACCGGTAATGGCCCCGAAGGGATTGAACGACTGGGCCAGGTTGAGGCGCTGGGTGGCGGTTTCCTCCGGTCCGAAGGCGTAAACGTAGTTGTTAGTGGCGGTTTCAAGGATGGAGAGACCCGCAAACAGTATAAACAGTGCCAGCAGGAACATCAAAAAGCTGACATCCATGCTGAGCGGTGCCACATGCATAGCCGGGTAGAACATGAAAGTTCCCAGGGCGTACATGGCAATTCCCAGCATCACCCCCGATTTGTAGGTGTATTTTTTGATGAATAATGCCGCGGGGATGGCAAATCCGCCGTACCCCAGGAGGTAACAGGCGAGCTGGATCCAGGCGGTTTTTGCATCGGAAAGGCTCATGATTCGCTTGAATGCTGCCAGCATGGTATCGGTCATGTTGTTGGGAATGGCCCAGGCGAAAAAGAGGATCGTCAGCAGAATGAATGGCAGAACGATCTTTTTGGGAACAAGGGATTGCTTCTTCATCAGAATAAAAAAAGGTTAAAGGTTGTTGAACTAACTCCGGTTTAAAATTTCTCTTTGACCTCCCGGAGGTCGATGCCAAACAGGTCCCTGACAAGCAGGCCCAGTTCTTTTTCATCGCCCTGGATATGGATCACCCGCTGGATATGGGTCAGCGATGCTTCCGGCTCCAGTTCAGCTCCCGGGGAGGAGGTTTCGATCTCATAAAAGGGGCCCATGATGGAGCCGTCTTCCACGGGACCGTCGTTATAGGCATTCACGGCATCCCCGGCATAGGGATCGTCCTGGTCACCCCATTTGGAATTGACGTAGGCATTCTCCCCCGGCGGCAGGGAGCCCCAGACCAATGTAAGGATCTCTTTTTCGGCATCGTAACTTCCGCAGAGCTCTTCCGCTCTTTGGGGAGGTACCCCGATCTTGCTGCGGTATTTCCCGTCAATTTTGAACCAGATAATCCCGTCCTCCACGATCAGGCGGTCGGAGGGAACTTTTCCAAAATAGTCGTCGTTGACCACCGGCCCCTTTGCATCCGTCTTGTAAGGGATAAATACCGTTGTTTCGGGAGAGGGATTGAACATGGAGAGGATCCAGATGGAAAGAAGCCCTTTCTCCCGGGTCCATGCCTGCTCCCCCGTATTGGTGAGGGTGTTCTCCGACTGGTAGGCCACCACATCGAGGGGTTTCCCGGAAAACTCCGCCGGGAGCAGTCCGTCCAGCTCCTTTTTTGATAACAGAGAGATCTTCCGTTCGATGGCCAGATTGAATACCGTTCCCGACGAATTTGTCAGGCGGGCCTGTTTTTCAAAGGCAATGCTTCCGGAGGTCCGCGCTTTAATCCCGAAAGGTTCGGTATCGATCAGGGGCGGAACCTGCCAGTTTTTAAAAACCTGTTCCTTGCCCGGGGCGAAGTAGACCGCGTAGGGGCCGCCCTCAGGTCCCAGCCAGAACCGCTCTTCACCCCCCACGGGATTGAATTGTTTTTTGGTTTCTCCCGAAGCGATCAGGTCGTGGTTGATCCAGCCAAAACTGGTACCGCTATCGCTCTTTGCCGAGGAGGTCATCACCCTTCCCTGGTAGCCGGGGAGGCACAGGATCCGGGCACCGCTGTTTTCATCTTTTAACTCGGCGGTTTCAATGCCGTTGCTCTTCAGAAATTCCCGGTCGTATCCGTAGGACCCTTTCTGAAAGCCATTGATCTTTTCGCTCATTTCGTTTGATTTTTTTTTCCCTGATCCCCCGCAGGATAAGAGGGTTACCAGCAGGATGGAGCAAATTGCTCTGAAGTGGATTGATTTTAACATTTTTGGTTTGTTGATAAAATGGGTTTATCAGTTTACTTCGAGTTCTTTCCAGCCGGGGAATTCAGGAAACGGTTCATGCGGTTCTTTTTGATACCAGAAAGCAACAGAGGAGATATCCGATTCCTGGGGCAGGTACCTTCCGCCATGCCGCCAGCCCAGGTCCTGGATCGTTACCTTCAGATCTTTTTCAAAACGGACGGGATCCATGATGTGCCATCGGTAGAGGCCGAACCGCTGCTGGGAACGCATGGCTCCGTCTGGTTTGATCACCTGGTGCATGCCGGCATAAGGGGTGCAGTACTCCTGGTACTGGTTATTCCTTAGAAATCCATAAGATCCGCAGAAATAATCTTCTGCACCGGTGCCGCAGATGGTGGGGAATTGTTTATCGCCGTCGATGAAGAATTTTATTTCTCCTTCTCCCCACCAGCCGTTGTTATTGACACCCCAGGCCAGGTAGACACCCACAAAATGGCCTTTGCCATTGATATTGTCAATGATGGTATAGTCCGAACCCTCATTGGGATTGGCGCGGTTAAACTGCGCATGGAAATAGGCTGCATCTTCCGGCACATCGGTCAGGGTGTAGTCGATTTGGTAATAGAGGGTCATAGCATCCTGGTCGTTGATGTTCTCCATCGTAATTTTGATCTTCTCCCGGAAGGGCATCGGCCAGTAGCAGTTAAATGCGCTTCCCGGGTTGACACACACCGCCTGTGAGACGAGCGGGGCATATTCGTTCCATCCCATTCCGAAAAAATCGCCCACCGGGACTTCCACCGAGGGGGTTTCTTCATCATCGTAGTAGATGCGGATAATGGAGAACCGCCAGCTTTTGGAGGGGGTCATCCAGATGTGCTGAATGGCACCGGGACCATCAATTTCCGCCAGCGTAAAGGTTTCTCCGGGCTGGATCCGGATGTACGGATTCACTTTCCAGCCCTGTCCGAGGTCACGGGCTGCATGAGCGGCATTGGCCACATTGGGTTTGTCCGCGTCTGCGGGGCGCGCCATGCCGCCTTTTCCTTTTTCACCGGTAAAGTTTTCCGGGCTGATGGAACGGGTTTTGGCATCGGACAACCGGTGGAGGTTTCCCATGTTCATGTTGAGCCCGTTGAACGCTTCTTGTGCATTGATTTGACCGGACAGAAAAAGGACCGTGAACAGCAAAATAATTCGTTTCATTGCAAAATAATTTTTGGTTAGCATATCGATGGTTTTTTATTGGTTCATGCAAAAAAAATTTTATCTGCAGGAAGCCCGCTCTATCAGCCGGTGCTGCAATTCAATCCGTTCCGTTTTTTTGGCTCCTTTGATCTGCTCTGTCAATATCCTGACGGCCTCTTTTCCCATGGCTTCCAGGGGTTGCAGAATATATGTCAGCTGCGGGTGAAAAAAATCAAAAACCTCATGGCCGTCAAAACCGATCACTCCCAGCTCTTCAGGGACTTTTACCCCCTTTTGCTGAATGGCATACAGCCCGGAGATCGATAAAGCATTGGTAGCAAAAAGCAGGGCATCCGTTTTGCCATTGGTTAAAAGTTCAGTCATCAGGGATTCCATCTCCTTTTTCATGTGGTTGTGGCTCACCTCTTTAACACCGTTTGCTTTTTTCATGCCGTTAGCCTTCATTGCTTCTTTATATCCGCGGATCCGTTCCTGCATATGGATCAAACAGGACCGGTAGGCGATCAGGTTGATGTTCCGGTATCCTTTGGAGATAAGGCAATTCACAGCCGAATAGGTGGCCTGGTAATTGTCCAGGACCACATGGTTGGCGGAAATTCCGGGAAGGTACCGGTCGATCAACACCACGGGTATTTTCATTTGAAGAAGGGAACGGATATGTTCAGAACCGCCCTCGGCAGGGGCAATGATAAAACCGTCCACCTGCCGGTGGAGCAGGCTGTCAATAAGCGTGGCTGATTTGGAAAAATTCTCATCGGAACTACCAAAAATGACGGTGTAGTTGTATTTGCCGGCTTCATCCTCGATGATCCGGGCCAGCTGGGCGAAGAAGGGATTGGAGATGTCGGCAACGACCAGGCCGATGGTGCTGGTGGACCCCACCCGCAGGCTGCGGGCAATTTGATTGGGCTTGTATTTCAGCTCCCTTGCGGCCTCATGGATTTTTTTTACAATTTCCGGTCCCACCCGCTTTTCCTTTTCAAGCCCGTTCAACACATAGGAAACCAGGGCAGTGGAAACCCCCACCTTATTTGCAATGTCTTTTAACGATGCTTTTTTTGTCATTTTACGCCTGATTACCGTGAATGAAACGGAAAGAGGTATTTTCTACCTGAATTTAAAAGCGAATATATGCTTAATCGATTAAACATGCATAAAAAATTTTGCAGTTATGCAACATCTTTTCGGATGCCATTAGATCTGGTGGGTCTGGTAAATGATGATGCCGTACAGGGCAAAGCGGAGGAACCGGAAGAGGGCATAACGGAGGAACCGGCCGTGAGGATAACCGGCTGACCCCACCAGGAGGCTGACGGCCGACCAGGGGAGGGGGGTCAGGGCGGCCACAATGATCAGGAAAATGCCGTACTTCCGGAGCTGGGGCCAGAGGTTTTTCAGAAATTTTATGCGTATGTACCGGAAAAGCACCCTTTTGTAAATATACTGTCCGATGAGAAATGTGACGTATCCAAGGATATAGGAGGAGATGGCAAAAAAGGAGACATTAAAAATATAATGGATCATGTCGGCCTTGTTGGCAGCCCATATCATGAAAAGCTCGGGCGGGATGATCCCGAAAAAGAATTCCGAGGCCAGGTATATGAGGTAAATGATCTCCGGGCGGGCATAAAACCGTTCGATCCAGGCATCCGGATTCCTTGAAACCACAATTTCTTCGAGAAAAAAGTAGGCAGTCAGCAGAAAGGCCAGCCAAGCCATGCCCCGCAGCCCGTTTTTCAGAAGAAATTGCATTCGGGAACTGAGTCTCATCAGAAAGATTTATATTATTTTAGCAACCTATTCATTTTTCGAAAAAACAATGCGAAAAATACAACAAAAATTGTTCCTGAATGTTTTTTTCCTTTCCCGGGGCTTCTAATTGATGATTATTTGTTGTTATTCACCGGGCATTCTCCGGGTTTCCGCCTTGCTGCAGGGTGGAAAATTTCCCTGTCAAATCACCGGATACGGGTGTTATTGGCCGGAAAGGTGCGCCGGAAAAAGCATTTTGACCATCGGTTTCCGCCATTCCGCAGTGGGTTGTCAGAGGAATGCCGTTCCGGAAGATGCAGCTCCTGGCATGCTCAGGTCCGTTCATCCGTTATTTTGCAGCGGCGGTTCTGCCCACCGGCAAAAACTCCTTTCCGGAAGGGTGCGGCAGAATTTTTGGTGCATGGCATGGACAGGCAGATCAAAAACAAGAAAAGAAACCGTTTCATGGATCAGTTATTCCCGCTCTTTCCGGGTGCGCTGGTCCCCTCCGGCATTTTGAACGAACCCAGGTTGGTCAGTTCATAGTCCTTCAATGAAAAGCGGGTGTTGGCGTTTTCTTCCACCCGGGTGACCTTCATGGTTGATTTTTCGCCGGTTTCTTTATCGATGGTGGTGTTTTCCATGACGTACCCCCCGGGGATGCCCCTTACGGTAGTGCCGACATTAAACAGCGCATCGAAAAAATCGCGGGTGTTTAGTTTCAGGTCATTCGTGATCCAGGTTTTGGATTCGGTTGTTTCATCGTTGTAATGGTACTCTTCACACGTGTAGCCCAGGATCTTTTTTGTCCTTCCTGTTTTTTGGAGGTTCGGATTGGTCAGGGATGCGTCCGGAGCTTTGGTCAGGTCTCCGGTTTCCGCTGTTCTGAGATCCTCTGATTTAAAGAAGTTTTCCATTCCGTAGATCACGCCGGATTTTTTTCCGTCTTCTTCTCCCAGGATAATGGTGGCTTTATTCTGTGTATCAATGATGAACAGGCCCTTTCCAGGCCCCTCCATATCACCCGAAATCATTTCGTATGCCAGGTTTTTTGCAGAGGGATTGATGTGGTTGATAAATTCACCCTCGTCCTCCTTTTTTCCGTTTTTATCGTAGGTTTCCACATGCATTTGAACGAGGTGGTCGAAATGGTAGCTCTCCTCCACGGGGACAGGATCCCCCGACATCCCCATGCCCTGGAGGATGTTTTGCATGTCTCTTTGCCGGGGTTGCCCGGCCTGCCCGGGGGGCCCTGTTGGATCGCCATCTCCGGCCGACTCTGCTTTCATGGAGTCTTCCAGACTGTCCAGGCCTTCCTCCACGGCTTCTTCCACTTTTTCCTCTGTTTTTTCAATGGTTTTTTTCTCAACGGTCTCTTCCACTTTCTCCTTCAGTCTTTTCAGGATTCCCTGTCCGCTGGCAGGTTGCACCACCCCAACGAAAAGGAATGAGAGAAAAGCGATGTTAAAAAAAATGTTTCGTTTCATTTTTTGATACGTTTGTTTGGTTTTCATTAGAATAAAATAATATTAAACATTTGTAATTCAATCAAGTATAAATTTCTCACATCACTTTTAAACAAGGCCCATGGAACTCGCTTGTAATTTTATTCATCACCTTTTGTGATGTTTGCATCATGCTCGTTTCATTCGAATAAAATTAAATTTAATATCTGTAATTCAATCAAGTATTAATTTCTAACATCCTTTTTTCATAGGGCCCATGGAACTCGCTTGTTATTTTATTCATCACCTTTTGTGATGTTTGCATCATGCTCGTTTCATTTGAAAGTAATTTGTTTTAAAGTCTGATAATTAGCTGTTTAAAAAATGCCTTTTCATCGGGTTTCACCCCTTAAACCGCACGAACTTTTTCCCGGAAAGCACATCAACCGGGTTTCGGGTTTTATCCCCACAAAACAAATATAAACACATAAAACGAGCTATACGCAGAAATTTTACGACAAAGGAAAATATTCCCTTTCCGTTTTATTCCCGCTCTTCCGGGAATGGTCCATGCCGGGCATATAATAAAATGATCAAATCCGGGCCGGATTCGTTCAAGCCGGCTGAAAAATATTTCAAATTTGTTTTAATCCGGGGGCAAAAAATAGCAACGAAAGAATTAAAAATCCAATATCTTTGCAGCAGAAGCGTAATTGATGAAAACATTTACAAAATACCTTCTCCAAAAAATGCTGGGAATCAAGACCTTCCTCTACATTTTTGCATTGTTTGTGATCGTAAAGATCAGGATCGACCGGCGGGAGAAAGATTTTTTTTATTTCCTGAAACTTTTGCCTCCTGAGGGCCTGGTGCTCGACCTTGGGGCCAATATTGGTGTCACGAGTTATCATTTAGCCCGTGCCCTGCCCGGCAGTACGGTCTTCTCCTTTGAACCACTGCCCCTCAATATGGAGATCCTCCGGCGGATAAAAAAGCGGTTTCGTTTGACGAATGTCCGGGATTTTTTGCTTGCTGCGGGAAATGAGAATGGACGCGTGGAAATGGTGATGCCGGTAATCAACCATGTCTGCATGCATGGATTGAGTCATGTGGTACACAAGGACATTCCGGAATTTAATGCAGGCCAGCGGTTGAAAGTCCCTATGGTAAAACTGGATGACCTTCCTGAATTGATGGCCTCTCCCAAAAAAATTACCGGGGTAAAGATTGATGTGGAGAATTTTGAATATTTTGTTCTAAAGGGAGCTGAAAAGCTGATTGAAAAAAACAGACCGCTCATTTATTGCGAATTATGGGATAATGAGAACCGCCAAAAGTGCATGGCATTTTTAAATGAAAAGGGCTACACGGCGTATACGCTTCAAAAGCATACCCTGGTGCCCTGGGGAAAGGGGGGTTGTCAGAAACAGAATTTCTTTTTTCTTCCGGAGGAAGCCCCGGACATGCAACCGCACGGCAAAAATCAGATCCCGGGGGCATGAGCGTTTTTCATTAAAGGTGATTTCGTGGATGGAAAAATGGATCTCGGTTAACGAATGAATCGGAAATTTTGAAACGGAAATTTATAACAAATCTTTTATTGTTGGTTGTTCTCAACCTGTTGGTAAAACCTTTCTGGATTTTCGGGATTGACCGGACGGTTCAGAACCTGGTCGGGGATGAGCATTACGGCCTCTATTTTGCCCTTTTCAATTTCTCTATGCTCCTGAACATTCTGCTTGACCTGGGGATCACCAATTACAACAACCGCAACATTGCCCGCCATAATTTTTTGCTTCCCAAGCATTTATCCAACATTGTGGGTTTGAAACTGTTGCTGGCCATTGTTTATGCTGTTTTCAGCCTCACGGTTGCTTTTGTTATCGGCTACAGCAAGGTGCAGTTCCATTTGCTCTTTTTCCTGATATTAAATCAGTTTTTGATCTCCTTTACCCTTTACCTGCGATCCAATATCAGTGCTTTACACCATTTCCGGACCGACAGTTTTATTTCGGTCATGGATCGGGCCCTGATGATCATTATTTGCGGAATATTGCTGTTTACTGATGTGATGGACCGGCCTTTTACCATCAAATGGTTTGTTTATGTGCAGACGGTTGCTTATGCCCTGACAAGTCTTACCACCTTTGTGGTTGTGTTGAGAAAAACCGGAAGGATAAAAATTAAATTTAATTTCACCTTTTTCCGGGTTTTTTTGCGAAAGTCGTATCCTTATGCCCTGCTCATTTTGTTGATGGCTTTGTACAACCGCATTGATTCGGTATTGCTGGAGCGGATGCTTGCCGGTACCGCGGGGGAGAAACAGGCCGGGATTTATGCCCAGGGATTCCGGTTACTTGATGCAGTGGCTGTTTTTGGAGGGCTTTTCGCCGTTTTACTGCTTCCGATCTTTTCCAAAATGATCAAGCAGAAGGAGCCGGTGGGGCAGATGGTGAAGTTATCTTACACCCTGCTGATGGTACCGGCCATTGTCGTTGCTGTCTCCAGTGCCCTTTACAACGATGAAATCATGTCCCTGCTCTATCGATCCAATACCCACCTTTCTGCAGAGGTTTTTGGAATCCTGATGACCGGTTTTATCGGAATTGGCACGACCTAT
Source organism: Tangfeifania sp. (assembly GCA_018400515.1). The sequence goes on along the minus strand of JAGYMR010000041.1, from coordinate 4,698 downwards.
ATTTTTGGGACTTTACTTACGGCCAATGGAAGTATTAAGCAGTTAAACCTGATGGCTTTGGGCGGGGTAGTTCTCAATGTTTTGTTAAATCTGATCCTCATTCCCCGGTACCAGGCCCTTGGAGCAGCTTATGCCAGTGTTTCCACCCAACTGTTTACCGGGGTGACCCAGCTTGTGCTGGCACTTATCATTTTTAGGCTAAAACCGGGGATAAAATATGTGTTGCAATTGCTTTTCTATGCCGGCGGGGTTGTTGTTCTGGGGATCATTTCAAAACACATTGACAACTGGGTTTACGGGTATCTTGGAATGCTTTTAGGTTCGTTGTTGATTGCTTTATTATTTCGATTGTTGAATTTGAGGGATTTGTACAAAATTATACTTTATGAGCAAAAAGAGGAATCCGACCATTGAAGAGTTGCAGGCGGGGGAGTCGTTTGAACTGGCAGCGGAGGTGGATCACCGGGAAATCAAAAATTTTGTGATAAGGCAGATGACCACGGACCAGAAGATTATCCGGTTTTACATGGTTTACCAGCTGGTAATGGTTTTAGTGGGGCTCTTTTTTTCGGCACGGGCAATCGTTTTGGCCATCCGGGGTGCCTGGTCCCCCCTGTTTTATAGCATTTTGGCATTGGTTTTTTCGTTTACGCTGTTGATTGCCGTTCATGAATTGCTGCACGGGATTGCTTTGAAATTGGCCGGCGCTCCCAAAATTTCTTTTGGGGGGTCTTTAAAAAAGTTCATTTTTTATGCAGAAGCCGATCGGCATGTTCTGAACAGAAGTCAGTTTACCCTTGTCGCGCTGGCCCCTCTTGTGGTTGTTCAGGTGGTAACCCTGGCAGGGATTCTGGCGATGCCCGGACAGCCGGTTACCTATGGCTGGATATTCATCATGAGTGCCCACAGCCTGTTTTGCGCCGGGGATATCGGATTGCTCTCCTTTTTCTGTGCGGATCCCGGTTCGGAGGTGTTTACCTTTGATGTTAAAAAGGTAAAGAAAAGTTATTTTTATAAGCGGGTCGTTCACCAGTAGTGCCTTTCTGCAACAAAGGGGAAAAACCCCGGTGTTTTAAGGCCGTCCTTCGCGAATTTTTTTTTCAGCTCTTTTCCTTTGAATGGGCTGCAGTGGGGCATCCGGCGCTGGAGGTTTATCCGATGGCCTCGATCCCGTTCCGGATCCTTGAAATGGTTTCCTGTTTTCCAAGGATTTCACAGATTTTAAACAGGTCGGGGCCCACATTTCCTCCAACCAGGCAAAGCCGGAGCGGGTTCATGACCGCTCCAAAGGACCACTCCTTTTCGTTCATGAACCCGGAGAACAGTTCTTTAAGGGCCCCTGCCTCCCAGTTTTCTGCCTTCTCAAATAATTCGGCAATGGCGGTGAGCTTCCCGGGAGTATCTTCTTTCCAGCGTTTCCGAACCGTTTTCTCATCGTAAGTGGCGGGGGGGCGGAAGAAGAAATGGCCCTGGTCCCAGAGGTCATGAACGAAAACACACCGCTCCTTTATTTCAGCAATAACTTTTTCGGTTTTCCGGTCCGGCGATGCGATCCCTTTTTCTTTCAAAACAGGTTGAAAAAGGGAGACCAGTTCTTTCGCTGATTTTTTTTGGAAATAGTGGTTATTGATCCATTTTGCTTTTTCTGGGTTGAACCGCGAGCCGGATTTCACCACCCGGTCAAGGGAGAATTTCGCAGTTAACTCCCGGAGGGAAAAGAACTCCTCCTCTGTCCCCGGATTCCAGCCCAGCAATGCCAGCAAGTTAACAAAAGCTTCGGGGAAGTAGCCGTCTTCGCGGTAACCGCGGAAAATTTCGCCCGTGCGTGAATCTTTCCACTCCAAAGGGAAAACTGGGAATCCCATTTTATCCCCGTCGCGTTTGCTGAGTTTCCCTTTTCCTTTGGGTTTGAGGATGAGGGGCAAATGGGCAAATGCGGGTTTGGAATCCTCCCAGCCCAGGGCCCGGTAAAGCAAAACATGCAAGGGCAATGAAGATAACCACTCTTCTCCCCGGATAACATGGGAGATGTTCATCAGATGATCGTCGACAACATTAGCCAGGTGATACGTGGGCATTCCGTCCGATTTGAACAATACCTTGTCGTCGAGGCTCCTGGTGGTATTAAAAGTAACGGAGCCACGGATAAGGTCGTTCTCTGTCACATCTGCATCTTCGGGCATTTTAAAGCGGATGACATATTTTTCACCGGCGGCTATTTTTTCTTTTACCGCTTCTTCGGAAAGTGCCAGGGAGTTATTCAGTTTCTTCCGGTTGGAGATCCCGTATGAAAAAGTCTCTTTTGCTTCCTCTGCCTCCTTCCGGAGTTGTTCCATCTCTTCCGGGGTATCAAAAGCCAGATAGGCCCAGCCCGATTCCACCAGCTGGTCGGCATATTTTTTATAGAGGCCTTTTCGTTCGCTTTGGCGGTAAGGACCGAAATCACCGCCAATTCCCGGTCCCTCATCGGGAAGCAATCCGGTCCACTCCAGGCTTTTCAGGATGTAGTCTTCAGCCCCCGGCACAAACCGGTTTTGGTCGGTATCTTCAATGCGAAGAATAAAATCGCCGTTGTTCTTTTTGGCAAAAAGGTAGTTGAAAAGGGCTGTCCTTACGCCCCCCATGTGCAGAGGACCCGTTGGGCTGGGGGCAAACCGGACCCGGATTTTTGAATGGCTCATTGTTTCAATTTTTTTCGCTGCAAAGATATATTTTAAAAAAGGGAAAAATGAAACGGCCCGGGATAAAGTTTTGTTCCCGGGGCGCAAGGCCGCTCCGGACTTTCTCTTTAGTGTTTTGGCGGGGGGAGCTCAGGCGGGAGCGGTTTTTTTTATTTGTTCTACTGTTTCCTGCCAAACATCCACAGGGCAGGAGATCTCTCCGGTGATCATACCGTAGTGCTCATTGAGCCGGATCCGGTGCAGGGGAATATCCAGCGTCTGATCTCCGGCAAAAAAGGACCACCGGTTTCCGAAAATTTCACAAAAATAGGCCTGTACCCCCCATTGGGATTGCAGCTCTTCGGCGATTTCATTGAACCATTTTTTTGGGTTGGAATATTCTCCGGATCGATTATGGGCATTTTTAAATGTATATGTCCCGTTCGCCATGGCAAATTTGTTGGTATTTTTTCATGAAATTTTCGTACAGTTTCCCTTTTTGATAAAAAGGCATCCTTTCTATTTCTTCAAGTTCTTTGTTGATAAGGCCTTCACCAATTTTCCTGGTTGCTTCAGAAGCATAATCGTCCAGGAATTCGCGATAGGTGAGGACCGCATTCAGTTTACAAAATTTTCCCTCTTTACAGGTTCGCAGGAGTTCCATGATTTTATCGCCGGTTCGTCCACAGCGATAGCCTGCCGTACAAAAGGAGGCGATCATTCCGAGCCGGGCGATCTCCCGGGTCATCTCATCCAGGCTGCGGGTGTCATTCAGGATAAATTGCTGGTTGTTTTTCACCTGCTCCACCCCGGTTGCCTGGGCGAGGGCTTTTTGTTTCATGGCTTCGGTATATCCACCGATTCCGATATTGCTGGAAGCATCGGTTTGGGTACAGCCAATGGTCATAAAATCGAGGTGGGTTTCAGGTTTTTCCCTGACGGTACAGATTAAACCTGTATAGGGAACGGAAAGCCGCAATATGGCGATCAGCTTTTTCATGTCTCTGTCGCTGACCAGGTATTTTGACGTTGAGTTGAAGTCGGAACCACTAGCCGGCGTGAGCCGGGGGAATGAGATGGTGTGGGGCCCTATGTTGAATTGCCGTTCAAGGTCCATTGCATGGTAAAGGAGGCCCATCACTTCAAATTTCCAGTTGTAGATGCCGAACAGGGCCCCGGTGGCCACATCGTCGATGCCCGCATCCATGGCGCGGTGCAAGGCATATAAACGCCAGCGGTAATTGGCTTTGGGCCCGCGGGGATGCACTATCCGGTAAGTGGGCTTATGATACGTTTCCTGGAAAACCTGGTAGGTCCCGATGCCTGCTTCCCATAATTGCCGAAGCCGGGCAATCTCCATGGGGGCGGCATTTACATTGATCCTGCGGATGTTGCCGTTTCCCGGTCCCCGGAGGGATTTTTCCCGGACCGAATAGACCGCATTGATGGCATCCACCATGTAGTCCGCATCGCTTTGGGGATGCTCCCCGAAAACAATGATCATCCGCTTATGTCCTTCCCGGGTCATGATGCGGGTCTCTTCCCTGATCTCATCCATCTTCAGCCTGCGCCGTTTTTCGTCGGTATTCTCTCTACGGAACCCACAGTAAAGGCATGAATTGACGCAAAGATTTGAACAATAGAGCGGGGCAAAAAAAACAATGCGGTTGTCATAGACTTTTCGTTTTACCTCCAGGGCTGTGGCATACATCTCCTGAAGCAGATCTTCATCTTCGACATCAAGCAATGCCGCCGTTTCATCAGGATCCAAACGTTCGACCGAGAGTGATTTCTGCATGATGTCCCGGATGCGTTGCCTGTCCGGTTGCTTATTGTTTTCCAGTTGCCGGAAGATTTCATTTTCGTCAATAAAATCTTTCCCGCCAATCAGGTATTTTTCAATCTCCTCTTTTTTGATGATCTGATCTTCCCATGTTGTTGGATGCTTCATTTGTCTTCCTGGTTTTTGGTTAGCACTGATTTTATCTGAACTCCCTTCAGCCTCCCGATTTTTCCGGTCAGGCTGCTGATGGTGTCG
>JAGYMR010000409.1 GCA_018400515.1 Tangfeifania sp. | reverse complement strand
CAAAACCCGGTACCGATCCCGATGGGATCCTGGATACAGGGGATCCTGTAGGTACTCCCCCGGAGAATGAAAATTGGGAAATCATCGACAACCTCCCGCATAATAAAATAGTCGATCAAAACCTCTAAAATAATTAATCATGGCAATTACCACTGCAGACATTATAAAAGAGTATGGCGCTTATTACATAAACGCCGGCCAGAATGCCAAAAGGATCCTGACCATGCTCTCCCAGGGGCGCGAAATTACCCGTTTTGCAACCCCGGTGAAAACCGATGATACCATTTTCCGGCTGGCGAACGCCACGTTCCGGTCACTGGTTCAGCCTTTTCAGAAAACATTCACCCAAAAGGGCGGAACTGAAATTGTTCCGAAAGAAATCCGGCAGTACCGGTTTAAAATCGATGATGAGTTTATGCCCGATGAACTCTATGCCACCTGGCTGGGGTTTTTGACCGCTCCCAATGTCAACCGGAAGGACTGGCCTTTTGTGAAATGGCTGGTGGAACATTATTATAAAAAACAGATCGACCAGGATATGGAGCTCAATGAGTACTTTAACGGTGTTTACCAGGCTCCCACTGCCGGTGTGGCCGGTTCCGACGGAACAGGTATGGACGGGGTGCTTAAACTGCTGACCGATGGAGTGAATGCAGCGAAAATGAAGTCAATCGATATCGGGGCCTTAAACGAAGCCACGATCTTTGACCAGGTGGAGGAATTTACCGATGAGATCAGTGAAGTGTACCAGGGGATTAAAATGAATGTGAATATGTCACGGAAATGGTGGAAAAAGTATATGCAGGATAAACGTGCCCAGGGTTTTTACCAGAAAACATCGGATAAGGAGATTACCTCGGAAATTGATTTCACCCCGCTGGATGTAAAACCTCTGGCCTCTATGGTGGGGTCGGATGTTATTTTCTGTACGCCCCGGGAGAATTTCATTCATGTGAGCCCTGCTTCGCTGAATCGAAACAATTTCAAGGTGGAAGAAGCCAAACGATCCGTGGCCGTAATGGGTGACTGGAGCGAAGGGCTGGGGTTTGGAATTGATGAGATCGTCTGGACGAACCTTCTGAAATCCGGATCAGGTTCCACGTCGGCTGAATAATGCATTTGATGACGGACCGCTATCTTGTGGTCCGGGTGTTTTTACCTTTAACGAAAGTGAGTATGGAATTTAATGATATCAGTAAGAATCTCCCCAATGGAGAGAACATGGGCGGACTGCAGCAAGTGGTTTATTTCGGGTTCTGGAAAGATGTATCAACCTGGCCGGCCAAACCGGTAAACCCTGCAACAGCTGCAGAGAACGGGGTGTTAACAGGGGATCTTTTTATGAAAGAGGGAACAAAAATGTTCAGTATGTACATTACCGATGATACCGGTGAGTTCAACGTGGAATCCGTCGGTGAAGTGGATGGTAAATCCTATGTGCTGCACCTGAATATGTTTCACCCGGGACTGCAAAGTTCAATCCTGGGGTTTATGAACGCAGCAAAAAATGACAACCTTTTCTTTATTGTCGCCGATGCCGAGGGGCAGATGTACCTGATGGGTGACAGCCTTCGCCCTGCGGTTTACCAGGGTGCTCCCGATGGCAGCGGAACAGGAAAGGAAACAGCAGCCAGAAAAGGGATGAGCGCTGAATTTACCTATAAAACAGGGAACGTTTATGTCTATGCCGGATCCGTTCCTTTGGAACCGGCAACCAGCGGGGTCTAAAGTATGTGGACCAACTATTTTAAAGTGATCAGGATCAGGCCTGGCCGGATCGTGGTATCCGGTCACGGCCTGGTTGATTTCAGCAATCCCCGCCTTCCGGTGGAGTTTATTCAAGGGTTGTATGAAAGGGATTTTCCGTACCTGCAGGTCACGGAACAAGGCAGGCAGGACCTCTATGGGTTGAAAAAGCCGGTTTTATCGGGAGGAGCATGATTATAAATTTCATGGGAGTTCTCCCGATTCCAACGGGATAAGCTATGTGTTACCATTAAAAATCATAAATTATAAACACATC
>JAGYMR010000408.1 GCA_018400515.1 Tangfeifania sp. | reverse complement strand
CCGGGCCGAAGGATTCGACGGTCTCTGGCTGCTGGGAGAATACCGTGGACTGGAGGAAGATCACCTGCAGTTGATGAAAAGCCTCGGTCTCGATTATAGTTTTGCCTACTGCTGGCATGTGGATAACAGCCCGAAACCGCAAAAAGCGATCGATACCCAGATGGAAAAAATCAAAACCACCCAGGAACTCGGAATTCTGCCCCAGGTCGTGACCCTCTCACAGGGATGGAGCGGCTGGAGGGATGAAGGGTCGATATGGACCCTGCCCCCGGCAGAATATGAAACTTTGCTGCGGCAGGGGAAGGCGTTTGTATCCCAACTGCCCAAAGACCAGCTCAGCGGGAGAATGCTTCTCCTCGATAACTGGAACGAATGGGGCGAAGGACACTACCTGCTGCCCTACACCGAATACGGGTTTGGTTACCTCGATGCCATCCGCCGGGTATTTACCCATGGACCGCGTCAGCATAAAGACCTGATCCCGGAAGATATCGGCATGGGACCCTATGAAAAGGCTTACCGTGACTGGCTGGAGGAAAAACGGAAGGAGTGAACCGGTTTAACCAAAAAAGGGATCAAAGCCGCAGGACCAAAAATGAAATGCACAATCCCTGGCAGTAAAAAATAAAATGATGAAGAAAAAATTATCTTTGAAGTTATGAGACATCAAATGAAGGCAACCAAAGGATTCCTCCTTTTTTTCCTCTGCTTTTTGCAGGTAAGCTATGGCTGCAGTGAGGAAAATATCCCGAAAGAAGATCCCCCGGATACGCCGGAGGATAATATTCCCACAGAATGGCAGGTGACGGAAATCGCATTTACCAGCGAAAAATTATATGGCGACAGCTTCAATGATGTGGAGGTGGATGTTGTCTTCACCCACCCGGAAGGAGCAGAACTTACAATGCCGGCCTTCTGGAATTCAGGTAAAGAATGGATGGTGCGTTTCGCTCCGGTTCTGCCCGGGGAATGGACCTATACCACCGTCTGCTCGGATGAATCCAATGCGGGACTGCATAACCAAACGGGAACAATCTCCTGCCGGGAATATCCGGGAGACCTTGATATTTACAAACATGGTTTTGTGAAAACAACGCCCGGTCAGCGCTACTTCACCTACAGCGACGGCACCCCGTTTTTTTACCTGGGTGACACGCACTGGAACATGCCTGCCAATGCATTGGATAACTTTAAGATCATCATTGACAAACGGGTGGAGCAAGGCTTTACGGTCATCCAGTCGGAACCGATCGGTGCGGGCTATAATCTGAAGGACGGCATCACCGAAGGCGACCTTTTTTTCTTCTCCAAACTCGACGAACGATTCAAATACATTGCCCGGAAAGGATTTGTCCATGCCAATGCACAATTCTTTTTTGTGGCCGAACTGGGGCACAACAGAGCGGTGTATACCGATGAATACCTGGAAAAACTCAGCAGGTACTGGGTGGCCCGTTATGCCGCTTTTCCCGTTATGTGGACCACCGCGCAGGAGTGCGATAATGATTTTTACCGGGAGCGGGGTGACCATGATTATTATGATGCATCCACCAATCCATGGAAATGGGTGGCTTCCTGCATCCATAAATACGATCCTTATAAACATCCCCTCACTGCACACATGGAGAACACCGGTTATACGCTGGCATCGCAATCCGCTTTCAGGGATGTACCGGCCCATACCTGGTATGCCGCCCAGTGGCCTCCCAAAAAAAACGGTCCGTTAAATTTTGATATTCCCAAAGATTTCCGGAACAACGGCCAGGGAAAACCGGTCGTCAACTACGAAGGACACTATGACCATCTGTGGACCAACCATTTTGGTGCCCGCATGCAGGGGTGGACAGCCTTCCTGAATGGAATGGCCGGACATGGCTACGGAGCAATCGATATCTGGCTGTACAACAGCACCTACGATATGGACAAGCCCTCTGTCGTGAATGGCATTACCATCACGGTGGCCGACAAACAGACCAAATGGGATGAAAGCCTCGAATTTCCATCGGCCTACCAAATGGGCTAC
>JAGYMR010000407.1 GCA_018400515.1 Tangfeifania sp. | reverse complement strand
GTTTCTGGCGATTGCCAGGGCCTCCTCGTACTTTTCTTCACGGATAAGGCGGGCAAACTTCCGCGAACCGGCCACATTGCACCGTTCCCCGATGTTCACGAAGTTGGTTTCAGGAGTAAGGGTTACCGGCTCCAGACCGCTAAGGCGGGTGTCCTGGCTTTGGTGAATTCGGGAATGGGGATTGGCTTTTTCTGCCATTTGGGCAAACCGGCGGATATGTTCCGGGGTTGTACCGCAGCACCCCCCGATGATATTGACGTAGCTGTTGTCGAGGTATTCTTTGATGTAGCCGGACATAATTTCCGGGGTTTCATCGTATTCCCCAAACTGGTTGGGCAATCCGGCATTGGGGTGGGCACTGATGTAAAAGGGCGCTTTTTCGGAAAGTTCTTTAACGTAAGGTCTCAGATCGCTGGCTCCCAGCGAGCAGTTGAGTCCGATGCTCAGCAGATCGACATGGGAAAGGGAGTTGAGGAAAGCTTCGAGGGTTTGCCCCGAAAGGGTTCTTCCACTGGCATCGGTGATGGTTCCGGAGATCATGAGCGGGAGCTTCATTTGCCGTTCCCGGAGTGCCTCTTCGATGGCAAAAATGGCAGCTTTTGCGTTCAGGGTGTCAAAAATAGTTTCCAGCAGCAAGAGGTCAGCACCTCCGTCAACAAGTCCTTCCACCTGTTCGCGGTAGGCTGTTTTGATATCATCGAAGGTGACGGCACGAAATCCGGGGTCGTTTACATCGGGCGACAGCGATAATGTTTTGTTGGTGGGGCCGAGGGTGCCTGCAACAAAGCGGGGTTTCCCAGGGGTCTTCAGGGTAAATTTATCTGCCGCTTTTCGGGCAATGGAGGCGGATGCCTTGTTCATCCGGTAAACCAGGTCCTCTGTGTTGTAATCGGTCTGGGAAATGCGGTTGGCGTTGAACGTGTTTGTCAGCAGGATATCTGCCCCTGCCTCGAGGTATTTACAGTGGATTTCTGAAATTATCTCCGGTTTGGTGAGCGAAAGGATGTCATTATTCCCTTTTTGATCGTGGTGAACGTCCTTCAAAAGGGCTCCCCTGTAATCTTCTTCCGTGAGTTTATATTCCTGCAACAGGGTTCCCATAGCTCCGTCCATCACCAATACCCTGGTTTTGAGTTCTTGTTTTATGTCTGCTTTTTGATTCATTTTTTTTTCATTTAAGTAATTTAATTTCGTAATCCCCCCGGATTCCGATTTTGTCTCCGCAAATGATTAACAGCGAAAGAATTTCCGGAATATTTTCTGCCCGGTGAATGACTTTTTCCACATCATCAGGGGATTTTACTTTATTTCCTAATGCTGTGGCCCATGCATCGGCAACGAGTGCATTTTCAGCTACAACCACAACAGCATCTGCTTTCCCATAACTCAGTGAGGGGCCTATCGTTCCGGCGGAAGTGCAAATGCCAATCGTCTGGTTTTGTGGCGGAATGACCAGTCCTATTTTTTCCGAAAGGGGCGATTCACCGGCAAAAACAGAAAGAACAAGTTCTTGATTCAGCCGGGCACAGATGTCACCGCCGTTCTCAATAACCAACTCTCTCACTGAAAAGTTCTGAATGATTTCATGAGCTACCTGCTGTGAAAATAAACCGGCTACTGTTGACATGGGGCCGATTCCTGCATTTTCGGCCGATTTTGCCATTTCAATGGCCTCGAAGGGCGCATTTTGGCCGGGGTGAAAGGGCTTCAGACTTTTTTTGAAATTGGGTTCCTCTTTGATGTAATCATCCAGTTTTTTTCGCAAAACGTTGATCTTTTTCAGAGCAACAGCCTCCATTTTTGGATTGTAAGAATTCTGATCAACGCCAATCCAAACATCGGTTTCGTTATGCTTCATTTCAAACCCGGAAAACCGGGAAGAATTAAACTGCCTGCGATATGTCCGTTCTTTATACATGCAAATAAAACCGTTTAAACCAAATTTCAAACAGGGGATCGATAAATCTGATTTCTTCAGGCGTAATGTCTATAATGTCTTTATTTTCCAGTCTTTTTTTGTTTTTATGAA
>JAGYMR010000406.1 GCA_018400515.1 Tangfeifania sp. | reverse complement strand
GCTGGGGCGGCAGAGGAATGGGTTTCCGTTGGGGAAATCCTGCTTCAGGATACCCTGTGGACGAAACAACCGGCATTTCTGAAGAGAACCAGCTGCAACATGAAGTCGGCTATTTAAAGCAACAATTGTCCCGGGTTGAAAATGCACTGAAGCAAATCAGGGGACAAAAAGAAGAGGAGTAAGGACAAGCAGGCGGTCATCCGCCTGCTTTTTCCAAAAATCAAAGAAGAAAAGAGGATCACATGAATATATTTGGAAAAAGAACAGGAGCAACTACAGGAGGAGGTAAAGGAAGAAATAAAGGCGGGGCCTGGGGGCCCGGAGGATTTTGTATATGTGCCAAATGCGGTCATAAGATCCCTCATGAACAAGGCGTAAAATGCACCGCGATTAAATGTCCGGAATGCGGCCACACCATGGTAAGGGAAGAACTGCTCCAAAATAAAAAGAAATGACCGGAAATTACAAGTACCTCTTCGGACCGGTCCCCTCGCGACGGTTGGGAATGTCACTCGGAGTTGACCTGGTGCCCAAAAAAGTATGCTCGCTCAATTGCATCTATTGTGAAGTGGGAAAAACCACCAGGCTCACCACCAAACGTGACGAATATATTCCATCGGATAAAATCATAACTGAGCTCAGGAATTATTTTGCCATCAATCCTGCCCCGGATTACATCACCTTCTCGGGTTATGGGGAGCCCACACTGAATTCAGCACTGGGAAAGATCATTCGATTCATCAAAAAAAACCAGCCGGATATCCCTGTGGCCGTGCTGACCAACGGGACGCTCCTTTTCAAAGAGGAAGTGCAAAAGGAACTTCTGCAGGCTGATCTTGTTCTGCCTTCGCTTGATGCAGCCACACCAGAAACCTTCAAAAAAATCAATGTGCCCGCCCGGGAGCTAAATATTCAAACCTGCATTGAGGGGCTGGTGGATTTCCGTAAAAAATTTGCAGGAAAAATGTGGCTGGAAGTTTTCATCCTTCCGGGATACAATGACAACCGGGAAGAACTGTCCGAATTAAAAAAGGCCATTCAGAAAATCTCACCGGACCAGGTCCAGCTCAATACCCTCGACCGTCCCGGATGGTACGAAAAAATCAGGCCGGCAACACATGGAGAGCTTCAGCAAATCATCGATTTCTGGCAACTTGGTAATGCCACCATCATAGCCAAAGCACCTGCCCGGAAGAAAATAGTGTCTTACCGGAAAGACATGGAGTCGGCGATTCTCGGAACCATTGACCGGCGCCCATGCACAGCAGATGATTTGGCTCAGATACTGGGAACCCACATCAACGAAATCAACAAATACCTCGATACGCTGGAGCAGGACCAAAAAATTGAACACATCCACCAGGACCGGGGTGTATTTTACCAGTCGAAAAAAAAACGCTGATGCGAGATTCTATTATTCGCCCGATTTGGTTTTTACCAAAATGACGCCACCCATGCCCCTTGAACCATAACGGGCCGAAGCGGAAGCGCCCTTTAAAACATCGATGCTCTTCACTTGCGAGGGAGGAATATTCTGAAAAACGGAAAAACTGACCACCGAACCATCGACCACAAGAAGAGCTGAATCCTCTCCTCCCATAGTATTGGTTCCCCTGACTTTTATACCGTCGTAAGCAACGGAAACGCCACTAATGCGTCCTTCAACAATGTCGAGAATAGAATCATAATTGCTATAGTCGTTCTTTTCAGACTCAAAATGCTGGATAGCATGGGTTAGCTTTTCCTCTTCAATGTGGCCATATCCTGTGGCAACCTCAAAATTTTTATCCCCGTTTTTAAGCCTCATATTTAAATTCACGGAATCTCCCGGTTCTACATTCTTCAAACGGACACGTTCGTTGAAAAAACCGTTGGCTTCAAAAACAAGTTTATCATTCTCATCGCAAACAAGCGAATAATATCCGGTGGTATCGGTTAAGACCTCGTTTCCCGAACGCTTTGCAGTTACGGTCACTTTATGAAGCGGGTACTGCTCATAAGTGGTGACTTTTCCTTCGATAGTCCGCTCT
>JAGYMR010000405.1 GCA_018400515.1 Tangfeifania sp. | reverse complement strand
GAGCAAAAGGAGGTGGAGGATCTTACCTGGGCTTTTGCCCGTACAGCCGGATGGTTTGTAAATGCCAAAAATGCAGACGGAACGGTAAAAACACCGGTTTCAACCAGCCTCAGCAAAGCAGAATCGATCGCAACCGAACTGCAGGTATGCGTGGTCTCCCCGATGCTTTTTCTGAACTGTGTTCTGAAAACAATCATCCGGGACGCAGGATTTATCCTGCATCATAATTTCCTGGCAGATGATCCCGACCTGCGCAAACTGATGCTTTACAACAATTATGACATTACCAATATCCACTATTCATCCCGTCAGCAGGACTGGCATTATGAGGATTGGTACGACGATATACTGACAGAGGCCATGGGCGTTAAAATTGAAAGTGTACACCGGGATTATGAAAAAAGTTTTCTTTATAAAAACCTCATTCCCGATATCAGCCTGAAAGACTTTCTTTTGAGTATTCAAAATATGCTGAACGTTTGCTTTTTCTTCCAGCCCCGGCGGAAAATAATCGATGTCATCGACCGGGAGGGCATCCTGGCAGATGATCCGGTCAATGTGCAAAAATACCTGACCGGCTTTTGGGAAATGGGGGAAAAGAAAAATACAACACTCAAATTTCCCCTGGAGCACGATGACGGTGATTTGATGTTCACCGAACGGTGGAAAAACATCGATGATCTGCGCGACAGGCAAAAAGAACCGGTGGACACCTGGGAAGATCTTGCCGGTATTGTGGAGCCGGAAATGGATGAAATCCGTTTCATTAAAACCCAGAACCGCTATGTGCAGTATAAGCTCTGGCTCCGGGAATGGAAGGATCCGGCTACAGGGGCACAGGTACAGGAAAAATACATCGGGTGGAACCACCTTAGCGACGGGTTCCAAAACGGATTCTTTAACTACGGGCAGGATGAGACGGAGGAGATTCCGGGTAAGTTCAGTACCCTCTCGGGGGAAACACGGGCCACATCCTATCAGCGTGGTAATATCCGCAGTGAGCTGTTCGCCTTCGAAAACTTCACCCCCAGGCTGATGTTTTACCTGGGGAATAACGAGGCCGGGTATGAATCAGGCAACATCTCCCTGGACTGGGAAAAGGAGGAGACCGGGCTGCTGGCAACCCGCTGGAATAACTGGGCACGGTTCTGGGCTACCCGGCAGCCGGTGACCTGCGAAGCGCACTTTCCGCTGAATATGCTGGACTTTGTGCTGCAGAATATCTTCCGGAAATTCCGGGCCCGGGAAGGGGAATTTATCATAGAGGAGATTGAAACGGAGTTTGGGGTGAATACCATTGGGGTGTCCAAAATCAAAGGTTACAAAATGAATTATACCCCCAAAACCTATCACCTGAATGATATGTGGCAAATAAGCGATGCCCTGGGGATCGATGAAACAATCAACTTTGAATGGGATTACAGGCAGTTTGAGTGAACCCCTTTTCAATTGTCCTTTTACAGTTTTATTGAAATTCCAACCTTTACCTTATTATGTATAAAATATTACGGGCAAATACGCGACTGGCAGGGACGGTGTTCAGTGAACTGGACACGAATTTTCTGGAAGTATGCAACGCACTGCTGAAACTGGCAATCCCGGACAGCAACCTGAAAGGATATGCCGATAATGCCCGGGAACCTGTCACTCCCGGGGCCGGTGACTGCTACCTGGTGGTCTCCGATACCACGGTGTGGGCATTGCCGGTGGAGAAAAACAACCTGATATGCTGGAACGGTTCCGCCTGGGAGATCCTTCCTTATAAAATAACGGAACTGAACACAGCCTTGCAAACCCTGTTTTTTGATGCTGAAAACATTTCTTTTATCCCGCCGCCGGAAATGACATCAACCAATATCCAGGATGCATTGGAGGAACTGGCCGCGGCCCTGTTCGGTTCCAGCGGGAACAATGCTTCAGGAAGCGGCAGTAACAGCCAATAAACCTTTTCAACTGATTTGCAATGACCGATACCCGTGAAAGGACCAAAGCAGAATTAAAACGGTTATTCTCTAACCTGAAACAGATCGGTAT
>JAGYMR010000404.1 GCA_018400515.1 Tangfeifania sp. | reverse complement strand
AGGTGGCGATCGAATGGGAAAAGAGCAATGACCGGCACGTGGATGTGTACCTGGTTATCCCGGTCAATTGCTCGGGGAAATTTTTCCTGCCTCCCGGAACGGTGGAAGTAATGAGCCAAAGCGGAGAACCTATGGATACCGGAGAAAATGCCCGGGGCCGCTACCTGGAACTTTCTTCCGGAAAACACCGGTTGGTTTGTCGTTTATAAAGGAATTGTTGCCGGGAGGTTTTTCACAATGAACGCCCGGAAAGCGAATGGAGATGTTTGGAAGCGATCATGAGGTTCATGGACGAACTTCCTTTAAAGAAAATTTTTTAATGGTTGATTATTAGTGTTTAATTAAAATATATTCGAATGAAGATCAAAAATTGTTACAAGCGAACGGCAGTATTTATTCTGTTTTTTCTTTTTTCACTGTCCCGGCTGGCGGGTCAGACCCCTCTAACCTTCGACCTGGAAACACTGAATGGAATGGAAGGGGAGAAGACCGGAGCAGACACTTACCAGTTAAAAACCACCAATAGCGATCCTTATGTGCATACGGTGCCGCTGGATGGTTCTATCCCGGCCGGACACCGGGTCCTCTCCTTTGAGTATTTCTGTCCCAAAGGCCTGGATCACCTCCAGGTTTATTTTGCCCCCCCGGTGGATAACAGCCATTCGAAGCTCGTGCGGCGGGTGGGAATGTCTGAAGGGTGGATCCGGTTTTCGGTGGATTTAAAGGAGGATATGAAAGACTGGGGAAAGCAGGGGGATTTTTTGCGGCTCGATTTTGGAAATCAGCCGGATGTTAACCTGCAGATCCGGGGCCTTCAGTTAAGAGCAATGACCGAACGGGAAAAGGAGCTGGCCAGGAACAGGGAGGCCAAAGCTGAAGCGGAAGCACGGATGGTGGAGCATCTGAAAAACTACCTGGCTGCGGATTACCCGTCGGAAATCCGGGAGGTGCGTGTTACCGGTTCTGCTGTGATTGTATCCGGAACGGCCGGTGCAACGGAGGATCTGTTTTTATGTGAAGTGACGCCTTCTATGGATGTTACCGAAGAGACCCAGTTCCCGGTCCATGTTCCGGTAAAAGAAAAACGTTTTGAAATTGAGCTGGACCGTTTTACAAAAAAGGACGGGGTTGCCTACGACCGCCTGCTTTCCAAATGGGTGCTCGCCAAAAAATCAGGGGAAACCTTTGCGCTGAGATCCCATGCACGTTACGCCGGTGAAATTGGAGCCCGCTACGATCTGAAGGATGAAAAACCCACCAGCAAGAAAGGGCTGGGCGGATTCAGTACCGGCCGGGGCCATACCGAAGACCTGGATGCCCTTGACATCACCAGTGCCACGGTGAATATCTGGTTTTCCCGGTTCATGTATACCCAACCCGGAGAGAACCGGATCGAACATACCTATAACGGGAAGTCCTGGTATTTTGACCGGGGCGAAGTGGAGGAGATGGATGCTACTTTCCGGAAAACCGCGGAAAAGAATATCATTACCGCTGCCATTTTGTTGATCAACAAAGCTGAACAGTGTCCGGATCCCGAAATTGGCCGGTTGCTGCAGCATCCCGATATGGATCCTGCAGGAATCTACAGCATGCCTAATATGACCAATCCCGAAAGTGTGGAGTGTTACGCGGCGGCCCTCGATTTCCTGGCCTCCCGCTACAGCCGGAAAGACAAAAAATACGGGCGCATTCATCACTGGATCATGCACAATGAAGTCGATGCCGGATGGGTCTGGACCAACATGGGCGATAAAGATGAATTGTTCTTCATGGATACCTATATCAAATCCATGCGCATGTGCTATAACATTGCACGCAGTTATAATCCCCATTCTGAGGTGTTTGTTTCGCTGACCCATCACTGGGCATGGACCTCACATCCAAAATTTTACCCTTCCAAAAATCTGATGGAGATTCTTATCGATTATACGCATACCGAAGGGGACTTTGAATGGTCTGTGGCCCACCATCCCTATCCGGAATCGCTTTTTGAACCCAAGACGTGGCTCGACCAGAAAGTGGATTTCACCTTCGATT
>JAGYMR010000403.1 GCA_018400515.1 Tangfeifania sp. | reverse complement strand
ACTCCGGAGGCCATTGAAATGTTTTCCCGGTTATCGGGTGATGTTCTGTTTTTGGGTGCAGGGGGGAAAATTGGTCCTTCTCTTGCCGGTATGGCAAAAAGAGCCTGCGATGCGGCAGGTAAAGCTAAAAAGGTTTACGGGGTTTCCCGTTTTTCATCAGACGAACAGAGGGTTTTTCTTGAAAAACAGGGAATAGAGACCATCCATGGGGATTTGCTGGATCATGCGTTTATCCAAACGATTCCGAAGGTGAAAAATGTATTTTTTCTGGCCGGGATGAAATTTGGTTCAACAGAGAATCTCCCGTTGACATGGGCTGTTAACGCTTATATGCCGGCACTCGTGGCCGGGCAATTTAAAGACTCAGGGATTGTTGCTTTTTCCACGGGATGTGTTTATCCCCTTGTTCCGGTGGAATCAGGCGGGTCGAAAGAGTCCGATGCTCCCGAACCGGTGGGCGAATATGCGCAGTCGTGTTTGGGCCGGGAGCGGATGTTTGGCTATGGAAGCCGTAAATACAACACCCCTGTTGTTCTGATCCGTTTGAACTATTCCGTTGAGCTTCGTTACGGTGTTTTGGTAGATATTGCCCGGAAAGTAAAAAACCGGGAACCCGTTGATCTGTCGACGGGACACGTTAATGTGATCTGGCAGGGCGATGTAAACGATTATGTGTTGCGTTCTCTGGAAATTGCTGCCAGTCCGGCGAAAGTGCTGAATATAAGCGGAGAAGACACCCTGCTGGTTCGGGATGTGGCCCTGGAGTTTGGAAGGTTATTTGGTGTGAAGCCTGAATTTACAGGCAAAGAAGAACCAACTGCCCTTTTGAATGATGCCCGTCAGTCTTTTGAGCTTTTCGGCCGGCCGAAAGTTTCACCGGCACAGGTCATCAAATGGATTGCAGCATGGATGAATGCCGAAAAAAGACTGTTGGATAAACCGACTCATTTTGAAGTGAGAGACGGTGAGTACTGATCAGATCATCTAAAAGTAAACGCATTGAATCGTTATTTTTATTGTTATGGACTATACTGAACTACCGCTAAAAATAGTAAACAGGTTGCAGGAGGGAGTTGTCATTCCGGCGCTGCCTCTGGCTTTGAATAAACACCGTGAGCCGGACGAACGCCGACAGCGGGCGTTGCTCAGGTATTACCTGGATGCTGGTGCCGGAGGAATTGCTGTCGGCGTACATACCACGCAGTTTGCCATTCGTCTGCCAGCTATTGACTTGTACGGGCCTTTACTAAAAATTGCCCGTGAAGAATTCGACCGTTTTGAGACAGGGGAAGAGGACCAGGTTATCCGGGTGGCCGGCGTGATTGGTAAAACAAAACAGGCAGTTCGTGAAGCCCGCATGGCTCATGACCAGGGGTTTCATGCTGCATTGCTCAGTGTGGCTGCCTTTTCCGGTGCTTCCAACGAAGAGATACTGGAGCACTGCAGGGCTGTTTCCCGGGTGCTGCCCGTTTTTGGCTTTTATCTGCAGCCTGCTGTTGGCGGTCGAAAACTGGATGTTAACTTCTGGAGGGAATTCGCGCGTATCCCAAATGTGATGGCCATCAAAATAGCGCCGTTCAACCGGTATCAAACTTTCGACGTTGTGCGGGGAGTGGCTGAGTCGGGAAGGGCTGATGAAATTGCTCTCTACACCGGAAACGACGATAACATTCTCGTTGACCTTTTTTCGGAGTACCATATTCCGGTTGCCGGGAAGATAATAACCAAACGGATCGTTGGCGGACTCCTGGGGCATTGGGCCGTCTGGACGCATAAAGCTGTAAAACTCCTCGGAGAGGTGCATGCCGGGAAACTGGGGGATAACATGCAGGAAGTACTCGCCCTGGCCAATCAGATAACCGATTGCAATGCTGCTTTTTTCGATGTGGCAAATGATTTTAAAGGCTGTATTGCCGGAATACATGAAGTATTACGGCGTCAGGGACTGCTGGAAGGAATATGGACACTAAACGAAGAAGAGACACTTTCTCCTGGTCAGAAAGAGGAAATTGACCGGGTACTGGCTGCTTATCCGCACCTGAATGAT
>JAGYMR010000402.1 GCA_018400515.1 Tangfeifania sp. | reverse complement strand
CTGATCTTTCTGATTTTAGCTTTTTCCCTGTTCGGCATGTTTTCCGCGATTGCCGGGAAACAGTCCCAAACGGCAAAAAACATCGTGCTCATCCTGGCCGATGATATGGGATTCCATATGTCGGGTACCGGAACGCCGGGGATCCGGACCCCGCATCTTGACCGGCTGGCCGAAGAAGGGACCCTCCTGACCAATGCCTTTTCGGTATGTTCTTCCTGCTCTCCCAGCCGGAGCTCCATTTTAACCGGCATGTATCCCCATGCCAACGGGCACTGGCGCAACACCTTCGGGCCGAAGCTTTCTGATCCGGCGAAGGAATTTACGCGTGCCTCTGAGCAGGCCGATATTGTCGGGGTCCACGAATGGGTGCAAACACTTCCTGAGATCATGAATGAAGCCGGTTATTATACCGCCATCATGAAGAAATTTCATCTGAGTTACCCCTGGAAATACCCTTTCTCCGGCCGGTATCCGACAAAAAGCACACCGGAGGCTTACGAAGCAGATATCCGGAAAATTATAGATGATGCAGGAGAAAAACCCTTTTTTATTCAGGCAAACATTACTTCACCCCACCGGCCTTTAAAGCCGTTTGCCCAAAAATTCCAGGGAACCTGGCCTGAAAAAGCGGAGCTGGAAGTGTTCCCCTGGTTGCCGGATCTGGATCCGGTACGGCAGGACCTGTTGTATTATTATGTGAGCGTCATGTTTACCGACCAGCTTACCGGCCGGATACTGGAAGCGCTGAAGGCTTCAGGGAAAGAGCAGGAAACGCTGATCATTTTCACCAGTGATCATGGTCCGCCCTTTCACCGCGCCAAAGCTTCCGCCTATTTCGCAGCAGCGCATGTTCCCCTGATCATTTCCGGGAAAGGACTGCCGGAGGGGCAGGTGAATGATGAACTGGTCTCTTTGATCGACTTGCTGCCCACCATGTTTGAATATGCCGGAATTCCTGTGCCGGCGCAGGTGCAGGGTAAGTCCCTGCTTCCGCTGGTAAGGGATGGTAAGCGGGAACTCGAAGGGAGGGATTTCATTTTCGTGGAACACAATTCCCACGGACCTGCATGGGCGGAGTTCTATCCCAGCAGGGCGGTTTTTGATGGAAATTCTTACCTGATCAGGAACCTGATGCCCGGGAAAAGTTATAAACTGCCGGCCGATCTCTACCAAAGCGAAAAACCGTGGGAGAACCTGAGTTATCCGGGCATTGTTGAAAACCGGGAACAGGTGCCCCGTTTTTACCAGTCCATTGTGAACCTGGAGGGAAACAGGCCTCCCTGGGAACTGTACGATATGAAAAAAGATCCGGGACAAATGAAAAATGTTTACGGACTTCCCGCTTATGAACCGGTGAGAAAAAAACTGCAGCAGGCGCTCGAAAATTGGCAGAAACAAACCGGGGATACCGTGCTGAGTGAAATGGTTCAGACATTTAGAACCGCTCAATTTTAACATAGTTAATTTACAAACAATAATAAATTTTTACCGATGAAACTAAAAAAAGCTGTTTTATCCCTTGGATTTTTGCTGGCAGCAGGGGCTGTTTTCAGCAAAGAGAATAAGATGAATGTGGTATTTATTCTTGCCGATGACCTCGGCTGGAGTGATGTCAGTTTATACGGCAACACCTCCTTTTATGAAACTCCCAACCTGGAGCGTCTGGCTGCCCGGGGCTTAACATTTACCCGGGCATATGCTGCCAGTCCGCTGTGTTCGCCTACCCGGGCAAGCATCATGACCGGGCAGACCCCTGCAAGGAACGGACATACGGCCCCCCAGCACCATACGGCGCAGGTCCGGCTGGAAGACTCCACCAGTGAAAATGCAGGGCCTTCCAGCAAAGCAACGGTCCCCCAGTCGGCCACCAGGCTTGATACTTCCCTTCCAACACTTTCAAAACTGGTCAAAGCGGAGGGATATCATACGGCCCACTTTGGGAAATGGCACCTGGGACACGAACCCTACAGTCCTTTGGAACACGGTTTCGATGTGGATATTCCCCACTGGCCGGGGCCCGGTCCTGCCGGAAGTTTTGTTGCTCCCTGGAAATT
>JAGYMR010000401.1 GCA_018400515.1 Tangfeifania sp. | reverse complement strand
TAAATTTAGTTTCGAAGTCAAACGAAACGTTTGGAGTATTGAGCAATATCAATAAATCCCAATCAGAAAGTTTTTTTGCATTTCCTCGTGCTTGAGAACCATACAAATAAACCTCTGAATCAGGTGCGTTTTTTTCAACGACCTTTTTTATCATCTGTATTATCTGCTCTTTTTTGCTCATATAACAAAGATAATGATTTTTGATTTAGTATCGGGTTTGTGCCGTTGTTTAGCTTGGCGTTAACACCCGGGCAGCTGCACGAAACGGGCATAAGCGGCCTCCCAGTCGAGTTCGGGAGAGGGCGTGTAGATTTTAAAATCGAATGACTGGCGGACCACCTGGCGGATCTCCCGGCGGTCCCTGACAAAGCCCAGTGCTTTGGCCTGCATCATAATATTGCCGATGGCAGTGGCTTCGGTGGGACCGGCAATGACGGGGATGCCGGCAGCGTCGGCCGTCAGTTGGTTGAGCAGTTCGTTATTGGCGCCTCCGCCGATGATGTGCAGCTGTTCGATCTTTCCCCCCGTAACCGACTCAATCTGCCGGAGGGTATCTTTGTATTTCAGCGCCAGGCTGTCATAAATGCACCGGGCGATTGCTCCTTGGGATTCCGGCACCGGCTGGTTCGTTTTCCGGCAGTACTCCTGAATGGCCGCCGGCATGTCACCGGGATTTAGAAAACCGGCATCACCGGGATTGATCAGGCACCGGAAGGGCTTTTCCCGGAGGCTCAGCGCCACAATTTCCTCCCAGCTCATTGTTTTCGTTTCATCCCAGATGCGTTTGCATTCCTGAATGAGCCACATCCCCATGATGTTTTTCAGGAAGCGGGTGGTTCCCTCCACGCCCCCTTCATTGGTGAAATCCATCGCCATGGTTTTTTCTGAAACCAAGGGTTTCGCACTTTCAATCCCGAGCAGTGACCATGTGCCCGAGCTCAGGTACGCCCAGTTTTCGCCTTCTGCCGGCACCGAGACAATCGCGGAAGCGGTATCGTGCGATGCCACAGCCACGCATGACAGCTCCCCGCAACCGGTTTGCTCCGCGACCTCCGGCAGTACCAGGCCGAGTACCGTTCCCGGTTGTACGATCTCCTTTGTCAATGACCGGGGAATACCGGCCGCATCAAACAGTTCGGGCTCCCATTCCCCGGTCCCGGGCTTCAGCAATTGAGAAGTACTGGCAATGGTATACTCGTTCTTCTGAACGCCGGTAAACAGATAATTCAGTGCATCGGGTGTAAAAAGAAGGCTTTTGGCAATTTTCAGCACAGGATCATTCGTACGAACCGACGAGAACAACTGAAAAAGGGTGTTCAGCTGCATAAACTGGATGCCCGACAACCCGTAGGTCTCCTCCTTTGACAGGATCCGGAAAAACTCCTCCATGGCATCATCGGTCCGGTGATCGCGATAAGCATAGGGAAGTCCCGCCAGTTGCCCTGTCTCAGAAACAAGGGCATAATCGACCCCCCAAGTGTCGATGCCGAACGAGAGCGGCTCCACCCCGAAATCCGAAATGCATTTTTTTAATCCGGTTTTTAACTCCTCAAACAAATGGAAGATGTTCCAGTAATCATGGCCGTGAAGCCGGGTCATCTGATTTTTAAAGCGGTGTACCTCATCAAGGTGCAATTTATCTCCTTCCAGTGTCCCCAGCATGGCACGCCCGCTGGAAGCTCCCAGATCAAATGCGAGGAAGTGTTTTTTGCTCATTTCACGATCCTTTTTTGATTTTCCCTCAAAATTAAAAAAATTCCCTGTTCCCTTAAGGCAGATCAGAAAAAGTTACCGGAAAGCCTCCATTCCTCCCGGACTCATTTAACTCCGGAAACTTGATTTTCTCCGGCCGATTTTCTAATTTTATTCCACCGGTCAGCAAACCCGGAATATGAAGCGAGCATGAAAAATAATTACACCCAAGAGGATAATTAAAATAATGCGAGTTCCATACGATGCCTTTGAAAATAAACAATTTTAATCGCATGAAACGAGCATGATGCAAACATCACAAAAGGTGATAAATAAAATTACAAGCGAGTTCCATGGGCCTTG
>JAGYMR010000400.1 GCA_018400515.1 Tangfeifania sp. | reverse complement strand
CGCACCGTCTTTTCCAGCGAGCGCTACCTGTTCCCACTGACCGCGGACAATGCAGAAAAATTGCAGGATTTCAGCAATGTCACTTCGGTGGAAAAACTGATGGAAGATCCCGGAGACTGGGATCCCAACATTTTTCCGCACAGCGAAAATTACCCCTGGAATGTCGATCATTTTGGTCCGCTGACCATTCCCGCCAAAGGGGAAACAGTCAGCCTCACCCTGAAAAACCTGCCTCTTTATGAGCGCATCATTCATGTTTATGAAGACAACCGGCTCGAAGTGAAAGACAACGCCATATACATAAACGGCGAAGAAACGTCCTCGTACACCTTTCAAATGGACTACTACTGGATGATGGGTGACAACAGGCATAACTCTGCTGACTCCCGTTACTGGGGTTTCGTACCCGAAGACCACGTCGTTGGCAAAGCCAGTTTCATCTGGTTGTCACTCGATAAAGACAGATCACTGCCTCAAAAGGTCAGACTCCGGAGAATGTTTCAGTTTATCAAATAAAAAAATCTTTTTTTTTTAAAGGATAGCTCTTTTCTGCTATCCTTTTTTTATCTTCGGTTAAAAATTTATTGCTATGCATGCCGTCATGATCATCCTGTTAATTCTTGCCATTCTTCTGGTAATCTTTACCCTGCAAAACGCCTTCGGAGTGACCATCACCGTTTTCTTCTGGAAAATAGACCAGGCTCCCCTGGTACTGGTGCTTCTCTGTTGCTTATTGCTGGGGTATATTCTGGCAACCATCTATTTTTACCCCCGGCTTCTGAAATTAAAAAAGGATTATAAAAAAGCGGTAAAATCCGGGAAAAAACTGGAAGACCGGCTGGAGGCAGAAAAATCTTTGCAGGAAAAACCGGGACCGGAAGGAATTGAACTGGAGGTGGATGATGAGAAAAATGAAAAAGGATTTTTCAGGGAGTGAATATGTTGCAAGATAAGGCCATTCTTCTCAGCACGGCCTTTTTTCCACCCGTGCAATATGTTTCTAAACTGGTACTCTTTGAACAGGTCTTCATTGAACAATTTGAAAATTTCACCAAACAGACCTACCGCAACCGGTGTGTCATTTCCGCTGCAAACGGACCGGTGTCGCTGATCGTTCCGGTGGTGAAAGGCCGGAACAAAAAAACCGGGATCAGGGACCTGCGGATCTCCTACGACACGGAGTGGCAGCGTAATCATTGGCGCACCCTGTTCTCGGCATACAACTCATCCCCGTTTTTTGAATTTTACCAGGACGATATCCGCCCGTTTTTTGAGACACGGACAAAATTTCTGTTCGATTACAACCGGGCCATCCTGGAGACAATTGGCGGTTTGTTGGAAGTGGAAAACAGACCACACTTAACCACCGGCTTTGAGGAGGTGCCGGCAGACACCCTCAACTTCCGGGAAGTCCTCTCTCCCAAAGCACAAAAGGTTCAACCCGATCCTCATTTTTACCCCGTGAAATATACCCAGGTTTTTCATGACAGGTTCGGATTCATGCCCAATCTGAGCATCCTCGATCTGCTGTTCAACGAGGGCCCCAAAAGTGCATCCATTCTGAAACAGTCGACATCCGGCTAAGACGGCTCATCCTGTTTAAAAAACGCCTCAATGATTTCCCGGTGGTCGAAGGCCATTTCCGGAAGCGCATGAAGGGGAAACCAGCGGGCGAAGGCGGCATCATCACCTCCCGCAACCGGCATCGCACCTGCCACTTCGGTGTAAAAAACCACTGAAATCGTCCGGTGCCGGGGATCCCGGTCGATGGCATCAAACGTTTTAAACTGTTTCATCCGGTCGACAGAGAGGCCTGTTTCTTCCTTTAACTCGCGTTTACAGGCATCTTCCAGCAATTCATCCATATTTACAAAACCTCCGGGCAAAGCCCATTTTCCCTGAAACGGCTCTTGTCCGCGCCGGATGAGCAGAATGTGAACGGCAGCACGGCCCCTGTAAAAAACCAGGGCATCCACAGTGACAGCAGGTCTCGGATATCGGTAAGAATACATGTTAACTCAGCGATGGTTTAAAAAGAATGATATCGGCAACATCACGGAACTTTAATCTGTTCCGC
>JAGYMR010000040.1 GCA_018400515.1 Tangfeifania sp. | reverse complement strand
CTATATTTGCATCCTTTTTTAAGGAGAGTTTTAAGGAGAGTTTATGAGACAGCTAAAGATCACAAAATCCATTACCAATCGGGAGAGCGCTTCGCTGGATAAGTATTTGCAGGAAATCGGGAAAGAAGAACTTATTACGGTTGAAGAAGAGGTTGAACTGGCGCAGCGAATTAAGAAGGGTGATCAGGCTGCTTTGGAAAAACTGACACGGGCTAACCTGCGGTTTGTGGTTTCGGTTGCAAAACAATATCAAAATCAAGGTCTGAGTTTGCCGGATTTAATTAATGAAGGGAACCTGGGATTGATTAAGGCAGCGGAAAAATTTGATGAAACCCGTGGTTTTAAGTTTATTTCTTACGCAGTATGGTGGATCCGGCAATCCATCCTGCAAGCCCTGGCCGAACAATCGCGGATTGTTCGCCTTCCACTGAATCAGGTGGGGTCCCTGAATAAGATCAATAAAGCATACTCCAAATTTGAGCAGGAGCATGAGCGGAAACCTTCCCCGGAGGAACTGGCCGATTCGCTGGAGCTTCCGGCCGACAAGGTTTCGGATACTTTACGGGTATCCGGAAGGCATGTTTCTGTCGATGCCCCCTTCGTTGACGGAGAGGATAACAGTTTGTTGGATGTTTTGGTTAACAGCGATTCCCCTAACGCTGACCGGACCCTTATTCAGGAATCGCTTGCCCGGGAGATCCACCGGGCGCTTGCAACCCTTACAGAGAGGGAAGCCGATATCATCCGGCTCTTTTTTGGCATCGGATGTCAGGAGATGACCCTTGAAGAGATCGGAGAACGGTTCGGTCTGACACGTGAAAGGGTGCGGCAGATCAAGGAGAAAGCGATCCGCCGCCTGCGACATACATCCAGAAGCAAATTGCTGAAAACATATCTGGGATAAACAGATTCCCGGGAAAGTTACCCGGTGCTTTTCCTGATCAGCACATGATCCCGGCTCTTTCCCGTGCCCTGAACGGCACAGGAAAGGGTTTTTTTATTTCTTTTCCAGCAAAACCACATTCTCTACATGATGGGTATGTGGGAACATATCCACCGGCTGAATTTTTGTGATTTGGTATTGTTGATCCAAAAGGGCAATATCCCGGGCCTGCGTGGCCGGATTGCAACTCACATAAACGATCTTTTGCGGATCCATTTCAGCCAGTTTGGCCACAACATCTTTGTGCATGCCAGCGCGGGGCGGATCGGTAATGACTACCTCAGGGGCCCCCTGGCTTTTCAGGAAATTTTCGTTCAGAACCTCCCTGATATCTCCCGCAAAGAACTTGGTGTTATTGACCTGATTGAGCGCAGCATTGGTTTTGGCATCAGAGATGGCCTCCGGAACGGATTCAATGCCAATGACTTTCCGGGCCGACCGGGCAACAAAATTGGCGATGGTGCCGGTGCCTGTGTAAAGATCATACACGGTCTCATTTCCCGAAAAACCTGCAAATTCACGTACCACCTGATACAAACGGAAGGCCTGTTCAGAATTGGTTTGATAGAAGCTTTTCGGACCAATTTTGAATCTCAGACCTTCCATCTCCTCAAAAATATGATCCCGTCCGCTGTACCGGATAACTGGAAGGTCGGTGATGGTGTCGTTCCCCTTCGGATTGATAACATATAAGAGGGAGGTTATCTCGGGAAAGGCATCCCTCAGGGCTTCCAGGAGCCTTTCCCGGCGGGTTTTGTCTTCCCGGAAAAAGGAGAGAATGACCATGGTTTCTCCCGGCGAACTGGTCCGGATGGTCAGCGTCCGGAGAAAACCGCGCTTTTCACGAATGTCAAAAAACTCCAGGCCGTGATCAACGGCATGCCGGTATATGAAGTTCCGGATGGCATTCGAAGGATCGGGTTGCAACCAGCATTTTTCTATGTGTATGACTTTATCAAATACTCCGGGGGCATGAAAACCCAGGGCAGGGGATGAGGAGAAATCTTTCCCCGAGGCAATCTCTTCCCGTGAAAGCCATTGCTTATTTGAAAAGGAAAATTCAAGTTTGTTCCGGTAAAAGGTGTCCCCTGGCGAACCTAATATGGGGGAAATTTCCGGGATCTCCGCTTTGCCAATGCGCGTTAACTGGTCGGCGACCTGCTTTTGTTTATAGTACAGCTGTTTTTCATAGGGCAAATGCTGCCATTTACAGCCTCCGCACGCTCCAAAATGGCTGCAGATAGCTTCGGTCCGGTCCCGGGAATATTCGTGAATCCTCGTGATAACAGCCTCCTGATGCCTTTTCCTTTTCCGGATCACCTGCAAATCCACAATGTCCCCGGGAATGGCCATTTTCGTAAAAACAACCAAATCACCTATCCGGGCAAGCGCTTTTCCCTCGGCCCCAATGTCTTCGATCAGGACCTTTTCGTAAAACGGTTTCTTTTTCTTCCGGGCCACTTTTTTTTGCAAATATAGTGTTTATGCCCGATTTGTGCGTTTCTTCCCAAATTCCTTCATTCCCAAAAATACACAAATTGTCCCAAAATGGGAAAACAGCAAGGGGCGGAGGCGGATTTGCCTTTTTATACCCTTAAATATTTTTTTTACAGTTGCTTTTTTGCTTATCTTTGATATGATTTAATGGTTGGTTTTATTTTCAGAAATAGAACTTAAAAAAGGGGAAAGCATCTTCTGTATTTATGATTGGTTTTGTGTTTAGGGGTTTGTAAATCATCAATCATCTTCAAAAAGCGTCCATAGCTTTCCCCTTCCTTTTTTTTTACCCGCGAGGGTATTTTTTTTGTCTTTTTTTCGTTGGGTTTTGTTCCGCCTTCTCCTCATTTCTGCCGGAGAATTTCAGATCTTTCTGTTGGATGCTTTAAAACCGAATACTGAGAATGAAATTAAAATTTTTATTAAGTAAAATATTTGAAAAGAATGGATCTTTGTAGTATCATTGGATGAAAATTGTCTAAGCGTTAATTCAAATAAGTCATGAGAATTTTAAAAGTAAACCCCCGTTTTTTGGTTGTTTTTTGTGTCTTTTTTCTATCATTGATTTCAAATTCGCAGGAAAGATCCATTGAATCCTTGAAACAAGGTTTTTCGGAACCAGGCAGCAGTTACCGGGGAAAACCCTTCTGGTCATGGAACGGGAGGCTTGAAGAAGAGGAATTGTTGCGTCAGATCGATGTAATGAAAGCGATGGGCATGGGGGGATTCTTTATGCATTCACGCACAGGGTTGGAAACCGAATACCTTGGAGAGGAGTGGTTCAGGCTGATCAATGCATGTGCGGATAAAGCTGAAGCGACAGGAATGGAGGCATGGCTGTATGATGAAGATCGGTGGCCTTCAGGCCTCGCGGGCGGATTGGTTACAAAATACCCTGAATACCGTGCAAAATACCTTGGATTGGATACCTTTTCTCCATCCGGTTTTGAACCCCGCAAAGATTATTTCGCTTATTTTACCTGTAATTTGGAGGGAGTGGACTGTTATAATTACCGGCGTATTTCCGGAAAAGAGATTCAGAGACTTCCGGCGGATCAGACCATTCTGGCATTTTTTGTTGGCGAAAAGGAGAAAAATTCATTTTATAATGGTTATACCGATGTTGACCGGATGTCGCGGGAAGCAACCGATTATTTTATTGAAATTACGCATGAAGCTTACCGGAAGAGGTGCGGGGACCGACTGGGAAACTCCATTAAAGGTATTTTCACTGACGAACCCAACCGCAATGCTGTTTTAAACTCCACAGAAAATATCCGTGTACCCTGGACCCTGAAATTTGCAGAGGAGTTCAAAGACCGTGCGGGGTATGATATTCTGGATCATTTGCCTGAACTTTTTTACCGCCCCGGCGGAAATGCTGTTTCCCAGGTAAAATGGCACTATATGGAGGTGGCCCAGCAACTTTTTCTCGAAAATTGGTTGATACCCATTTATGACTGGTGTGAACAAAATAACTTTATGCTCACCGGGCACTTTCTGCATGAAGATAATTTGACATCTCAGGCAGTAATGCAGGGATCCCTGATGCGGGCTTATGAATATATGCACTATCCGGGGATCGATCTGCTGACCGAAAACAACCGGAATTACTGGGTGGCAAAACAGGTGCAGTCTGTGGCACGCCAGTTGGGACAAAAATTTGTTTTATCCGAACTTTATGGTGCCACCGGCTGGCAGTTTGATTTTTCCGATCATAAGTATGTGGGTGACTGGCAGACCTTGTACGGCGTCAACCTTCGTTGTCATCATTTGTCATGGTATACCATGCAGGGCCAGGCAAAAAGGGATTATCCGGCCAGTATCTTTTTCCAGTCGGCATGGTACCCCGAATACAATTATGTGGAAACTTATTTTTCCCGGATGGGGTATTTGATGAATCAGGGGAAGCCTGTTTGTGATGTGGTTTATGTGAGCCCTGTCGAAAGTTTGTGGAGCCAAATCCGGGTTGGCTGGTGCAACGGATTGTCTCCTGCGGACCCGGAAATCAGGGAAATTGAAGCGCATTACCGAAAGATGTTTCATATCCTTCAGGAAAATCAGATCGATTTTGATTATGCCGATGAAGATATGCTGAGAAGGCATGCATCTGTAATTATGGAGGATGGGAACCCTCTTTTGAAAATCGGCAAAGCCGTTTATCAGACGGTGGTTTTGGGTAAGATGACTACCATCCGTTCATCTACCCTCAAAATTTTAAATGCCTTTGTTGAGGCGGGCGGCAAGGTGATTTTTGCAGACCATGCACCGGCATATGTGGATGCCCTTCCATCAGACAGGGCGCGGACACTGAAGCAAAAGGCGGTTTCGGTTCCTTTTATTTCAGAAGAGATGGCCCGTGCCATTCAAGAAGATAACCCGGTGCATTGTGAGGTCACAGACCCGGAAACAGGGATCCGGATTGGCGACATTTTTTGTCAGTTAAGAAGGGATGGTGACCGGAAAATCCTGATGGCCCTGAACAGATCAAGGGAGAATGCTTACGATAACGTTCTGATACGTATAAAAGCAGCGGGAAATGTAACCGAATGGAATGCGGAAGATGGAGAACTGTTCCATATTCCTTCAAGAGAGAATAAAGGGTACCTGGAATTTGAAATGCCTTTTGCCCGGGCTCAGGAGTACATTTTTACCATTACAGAAAACAAAATAAAAGGAGCGGTTCCCAAACCCCGCCTCCGCTTAAAGGAGGAGCTTCCTCTTTCCGGGACTTTCCGCTATTCAATGGACGAGCCCAATGTCTGCCTGCTGGATATGGGATATGTAAAAATTGATGGGCAGGAAAAGACAGATCTGAAGGAAATACTCAAAGCGGATCAATACATTCGCGAATTTTTTGGAGTTCCCGTGCGGAAAGGGAATATGATTCAGCCGTGGTTCAGGGCCAGGTTCAGTGAACCACCCGAAACGCTGGGAAAAGTGAAACTGTTTTTTCCATTTTATGTCGATGAAAAACCTGTCGCCGCTTTAAAACTGGCAATGGAAACTCCGGAAGAATTTGATATTTCGCTAAACGGTGAAAAGACATCCTTTAAAGATCAAGGCTGGTGGGTGGATAATTCCATTCGTGTCACTGAACTTCCTGCTGAATTTTTAAAGAAAGGGGAAAATATGCTGGTACAGGAGGTCGCATTCAGCGAAGAGGTGAACCTCGAAGCCATCTACCTTTTGGGAGATTTCGGGGTTCGCCTGGAAGGTACAAAAAAGATCATTGGTCCCCTGCCTGAAAAAATAACCTTTGGAAATCTGACCCGGCAAGGGTTCCCGTTTTATTCAGGACGCATAACCTATGAAATTGAAGGATTGAGCGTATTGGAAAAAGGGGAGCGGGCGATCCTCAAAGTTCCGGAATATGAGGCGGCTTGTATCAAAGTGGATCCCGCCAGTGAAAATGAAAAAATGATCGCGTGGTATCCCAATGAAGCCGACGTTACCTCCAGCATCGGTTCGAATCAAAAGTTGGCCCTCGAAGTCGTACTGACAAGGCGCAATTTATTCGGCCCGTTTCATTTTACACCCTTTACAGGAGTAACAAGTCCGGAACACTTTACCCCCGTGGGAGACCATTTTACCATGGATTATATGTTGAATCAAAGCGGCATCCTTCATCCGCCTGTTCTGAGAAAATTTGAGCAGGCGGAGGACCATTAATTTTTCCGGAGAGGGGCTGTTTCGGGGAAGAATCCAGATTGCCCCGGCTTTCAGGTGCTACCGCTTCGGAAGATGAACCTTTTGCCCTTTTACCGCCGATAAGGGGAAGCGCATGGCTACGTTTGAAATTTTTCTTTGATCTCTTTCAGCTCCCTTTTTATTTGTTCCATCTGATTCTGTAACCGGCCGGGATCATTGGTTTCGGGAATATCGGAAGTGATGTAATGAACAAACTTCCATGCCTCCCGGATTTCATTTACCGGTAAATCGTAAGGGGCATATTCCGGGTTGGTGGAGATCATCCGCAGGGATCCCTTTGTTTTCAACTCATTGACCACTTTTTTAAAGACAATTCCTTCGTTAAGCGTCAGAATAATATACCGTTCGTTGTCCCGGATGTCGCTCAGATCCTGTACATACGCTCCTGTCACCCAGCTTTTGTCCCGGATGGGCAGCATGGAATCCCCGGATATCTGGAATGTCCTGTATTTTTTCTCCCTGGAGAGGAACGGCAATTGAAACGTGGGAAGTCCCGCAATAAATTCAGGATCGAAATAGCCGGTGGTGTACCCTGCTTTTGCTTTTATGGAGACCAGCTCCACGTTGTCTTCGTTCCGGCTGTTCACCGTGGTGGCAAGCACCCGCAGTTCGTTCCCCTTTACAAATACATCCGAACCGTTTTCAATGGTGTATAGCTGGCTCTCCCGGAGGGAGGAGAGGTTGATGCGCAGCAGCGTATCTACCGAAATGTGAAAGAGGTCGGAAAGGGCGATCAGGATGCTGACCGGCGGGGTCGTTTTTCCGTTTTCATAATTGTTGATGTTCGACCGGTTGATCCCCAGGGAAAAAGCCAGTTCCTGCTGCGTTATCTTTTTTCTTTTTCTTAAAAATTTGATGTTTGATGCCAGATACATTTTGCAGATTTAAAAAATATGTCTAATTTATAGTCGCTGTTTTTGATTACATAATAGTCAAATTTAGCAAAGAATTTTGAGATGTGCAACAGGAATCCGTATAATTATTGAAGGGGAGGAGATGCAGATGCAGGACCGAACGATTGTCCACATGGACCTGGATACTTTTTTTGTGTCGGTAGAACGGCTGATGAACTCATCGTTGAAAAACCGGCCGGTGATCATTGGCAGTTTATCCGACCGGGGGGTGGTTGCCAGTTGCAGCTATGAAGCCAGGATGTTTGGGGTCCATTCGGCCATGCCCATGAAAATGGCATTGAATCTTTGCCGGGAGGCTGCGGTTATCCGGGGGGATATGGATGTATACAGCAAATACTCCCGGCTGGTAACCGGTGTGATCGCAGAAAAGGCGCCGCTTTATGAAAAAGCGTCCATTGATGAGTACTACCTTGATATTACCGGCATGGACCGGTTTTATGGCTCTTCCCGGTGGACGCATGAACTCCGGGAGCGGATCATTAAGGAAACGGGGCTGCCGATCTCCTGCGGGCTGTCGGTGAATAAAACCGTTTCAAAGATTGCCACGGGAGAGGCTAAGCCCAGCGGGGAGAAGCAGGTGGACAAGCTGCATGTCAGGCCTTTTCTGGCACCGTTATCCATCCGGAAGATTCCCCTGGTCGGATTGAAAACTTACCGGCTTTTACGGTCGATGGGGGTCACGACCATTGAAACCCTGGGGGCAATTCCCGTGGAGATGCTGGAGAGTGTCCTCGGGAAGAGCGGTATTGAGATATGGCGGCGGGCCAACGGCATCGATGGCCGTCCCGTTATTCCGTATTCCGAAGAGAAATCCGTCAGTTCGGAACGGACCTTTGAAACCGATACCATTGATGTGGTCCTCCTGGAACAGCACCTGGTCCGGATGACCGAGAAGCTCTGTTTTAAATTGCGTAAAAAGGAGAAGCTGGCATCGGTGGTTACCGTGAAAATAAGATACTCCAACTACGATACCCATACCCTTCAGCGGAAAGTGGCTTATACCGCTTTCGATCATGTGCTTATTGCAACGGCCAAAACACTGTTTAAAAGGCTTTATCAACGCCGGATGCTGGTCCGGCTGATTGGCGTCAAACTGGGGGGGCTGATCCACGGAGCCCAGCAGCTGAGCCTGTTTGATCATAATGAAAAGCAGATCAGGCTGTACCTTTCCATGGACAGTATCAGACATCGCTACGGGTATGGGGCTATTCAGCGGGCATCGGGTGTAACCGGCAAATGAGGAAGCGGGGAGCTTATGTATCTGAATGTGCATTCGTGGTACAGCCTTCGTTACGGGACGCTGAGTACCGGCCGGCTTCTGGAGCTTGCCCGGATGAATGGAGTGGAGGCGATGGCTTTGACCGATATCAATACCACCATGGGGATCCCCGAATTTGTCCGGAAGTCGGACGCAGCGGGGATCAAACCCATCGCCGGGGTAGAGGTGCGGAACGGGGATGAACTGCTTTTCCTCGGTGTAGCCCGGAATAACGCCGGATTTAAGGAGTTGAATGATTATTTGACCCGGCACAACCTGGCCAAACGGGAATATTCCTGCGAAGGCTTGCCATTCAGCCAGGTGGTGGTTATTTATCCCTGGGGGCGGAAAAAACCCGGGGAGCTGAAAGCGAATGAATATACCGGAATAAAACCGGGGCAGCTTCATCAACTGGTTGTTTCGGATTACCGGAAACATACCGGGAAGCTGGTTCTCTGGCAGCCGGTGACGGTGGAGGATCCGGCAGGCCGGACCCTGCATAAAAGCCTCCGTGCCATCGATCATAATACCCTTATAAGCAAGCTGGAGCCGGGGCAGTATGCTGCACCGGATGAGATAATGGTGCCGGTCACAAAGTTAAAAGAGCTGTACCGCAACTGGCCCGGAATCATCCAGACGACGGAAAAGGTACTGCAGGAGTGTACGATCGGTTTTGATTTTTCGACCAATAAAAATAAAAAGACTTTCAGCCAGTCGGCCTACGACGACAGGCTCTTGCTGGAAAAGCTGGCGCTGGATGGGATGGTTTATCGCTACGGCGCGAACAATCCCGGGGCCCGGGAACGGGTAATGCATGAGCTGGAAATAATTGACAAGCTCGGCTTTTCGGCCTACTTCCTGATTGCCTGGGACATTGTCCGCTACAGCATGTCACGGGGTTTTTACCATGTGGGAAGGGGGAGCGGAGCCAACAGCGTTGTGGCTTACTGCCTCCGGATCACCGATGTGGACCCCATGAAGCTTAACCTCTATTTTGAACGGTTTTTGAATCCCCGGCGGACCAGCCCCCCGGATTTTGATATCGATTATTCGTGGAGAGACCGCGACGAGGTGCAGGACTACATTTTCAAACGGTACGGGAGAGACCATACCGCCCTGCTGGGGGCCACAAGCACTTTTAAGGACCGCTCCGTATACCGGGAGCTGGGGAAGGTGTTCGGATTGCCTGCCGAAGAGATTGACCTGCTCATCAGCGATCCGGCGAATGAGATCAACAAGAACGCTGTTGTCCGGATGATCAATGCCCTGGGCCGCCGGTTGGTTGATTTTCCCAACCTGAGAACCATCCATGCGGGGGGAATATTGATCTCGGAGCGCCCCATTACTGCTTATACGGCCCTGGATTTGCCGCCTAAAGGGTTTCCGACCACCCACTGGGATATGTACATCGCTGAGGAGATGGGGTTTGAAAAGCTGGATATCCTCAGCCAGCGGGGCATCGGACACATCAATGATGCCGTTGCAATCATTCGCGAAAACCGGGGAAAAAAGGTGGATGTGCACCGGGTGGACCGGTTTTTTGAGGATGAAAAAGTGAAGGAGCAACTCCGGAAGGGGGAGACCAACGGCTGTTTTTACATTGAAAGTCCGGCCATGCGGGGACTGCTCAGGAAGCTGAAATGCGACGACTACCTCACCCTGGTGGCTGCCAGCTCGATCATCCGGCCCGGGGTTGCCAAATCCGGCATGATGCGCGAGTATATCCGGCGTTTTCATCACCCCCGTGATTTTGAGTACATTCATCCCGTGATGAAGGAGCAGCTCGCTGAAACCTATGGCGTGATGGTCTATCAGGAAGATGTGATCAAAGTGGCCCACCATTTTGCCGGTCTTGACCTGGCCGAGGCGGATGTACTGCGGCGGGCCATGTCGGGAAAGTACCGCTCCCGCGAGGAGTTTAAACGCATTGAAGCCACCTTTTTCTCCAACTGTGCCCAGCGGGGGCATCCCGAAAGGATCACCCGCGAGGTGTGGCGGCAGATGGAGTCGTTTGCCGGCTACTCTTTTTCAAAAGCCCATTCGGCCTCCTATGCGGTGGAGAGTTTCCAGAGCCTTTGGTTAAAAGCCCATTTCCCGCTGGAGTTCATGGTGGCGGTGATTAATAATTTTGGCGGCTTTTACAGTACCCGGGTATACCTGAATGAAGCCCGCCGGCAGGGAGCAATCATTGAACTGCCCTGTGTAAATCACAGCAGGGAGATGACCGCTATATACGGCAAAACCATCTACCTGGGGTTTGTGCATGTACAGCATCTGGAGAAGGAGATTACCGGAAGGGTGGTGGAAGAACGGGATCGTCACGGCGAATACTGCTCCCTGGTTGATTTTATGGAACGGGTAACGGTTGCCCGGGAGCAGCTCATTCTTCTGATCCGGGTAGGGGCTTTCCGCTTTACCGGGAAAGAGAAATCGCACCTGCTGTGGGAGGCCCATCTCCACTTGAAGAAAAGGATGAAACAAGCCCCTTCCCCCACGCTGTTCCGGACCGGTCCCAAAACTTTCCAAATGCCCCGGCTGAAGCATGATTTTCTGGAGGATGCGTATGATGAAATCGAGCTGCTGGGATTTCCTGTAAGCCAAACGCCGTTTGATATGCTCCGGACCGCTTTCAGGGGAGCGATCCGGGCCGGGGAGTTGACCCGGAAAACCGGAAAAAAAGTCCGGATGGTGGGCGACCTGGTAACCATTAAATATGTCCGGACCGTCAAAAAAGAGCGCATGTTTTTCGCTACCTTTCTTGATCCTTCCGGCGAATTTTTTGATACCGTTCATTTTCCCGGAACCTTAAAAAGGTATCCGTTTAAGGGGCCGGGCATTTACCTGATACTCGGAAAAGTGGTGACAGAATTTGGTTTCCCGTCGCTGGAGGTGGAAAAGATGGCCCGGCTTCCTTACCGTCCGGATCCACGGGAGTGAGCGTCCGGAATGCCTTTATTCATTTATTCCGGAGGAACTTTTTTTTCTGTCACACATCCGGGACAAAAAAAACCGGGACGGGAAAAGGTCCCCGTTCCGGTTCATGAGGGTTCTCAGGTTCCGGGTCAGTTTGCCGGAAGATTGCAGTTGCCGCCGCTACCATCGCGCAGCTGTCTCCCGTAGCCCCGGCCTTGTCCGCGTCCGCTGCCATCCCTTAATCCGCGGCCTTTGCCCAGGCCTTTCCCGTCGGCGCGTCCTTTACCCTGTCCGTTTCCGGGACCAAGGCCTTTGCCGGGACGGTTCCCGTCATAATTGTCACAGATCCCGTCTCCGTTTGAATCGGTAAATCCTGAACCTGCTGTTTGTGTGACCGGTTCTTTTTCGGGTTCAACTTCATCTGCGGTTGTAAAGCTTGTTCCAAGGAAAGCGAATCCTCCAAGAACGATCAGGGAAAAAATCAATTTTTTCATCTTTTTTGTTTTTAATGTTTGTATTCTTTTTGACACCACCATTAAAAAATACTTGCGGAGGAGGGGATTTTTTTTTTTGGAAAGGCCGGGAGGGAGGAAGTTCAGAAAAAAACAACGGGATGTCCCCAGGGGGCATCCCGTTGCGTTTTATTCACTTTTTTGTAAAATTTGCGGGAGTTTTGTGCCGGAACGGATTTGAGGTCCGTTTCCGCCTGCGGGGCTTCAGACACAGTCTAACCCAGCATCTCCTTCACCTGCTGGTAAACATTCTGGCTGGTAAAGCCCATCTTTTCATCCAGCACTTTATAAGGTGCGGAATAGCCAAATTTTTCCATTCCCCAGGTTTTTCCGTTTTCACCCACTAACCCTGCGAGGGTTACCGGCAGACCGGCTGTAAGTCCGAAACGGGGAATCCCGGCAGGGAGGACACGCTCCTGGTAATCTTTTGGTTGCTGGCGGAACAATCCTTCGGAGGGAGCCGAAACGACCCGGACGTTCAATCCATCTTTTTCGGCCAGGAGTTTAGCTCCTTCCACCAGTGTTGACACCTCGGAGCCGCTGGCTAGCAGAACAACATCGGTTTTATTTTTCGGTTTCAGCACAACATAAGCGCCTTTTTCGGCCTGTAGGGCTGCTTCGTAGGCATCTCCTTCCACCGGAAGGTTGGTAATGTTTTGTCGTGACAGAATTAAACCGGTGGGAGAAGTGGTATTTTCCAGCGCCATTTTCCATGCCACGGTGGTTTCATTTCCGTCGGCCGGCCGGAGCACCAGCATGCTGTTGTTGCCGCTGTGGTTTTTCAATTTTTCCATCAGGCGTATTTGTGCCTCCTGTTCCACCGGCTGGTGGGTTGGGCCGTCTTCACCCACCCTGAAAGCGTCGTGGGTCCAGACATATTTGACCGGCAGTTCCATGAGGGCTGCCAGGCGAATGGCCGGTTTCATATAATCCGAAAAGACGAAGAAGGTGGCGCATACCGGGATAACGCCGCCGTGAAGCGCGATCCCGTTGGCCATACAGGCCATGGTCAGTTCACTGACGCCCATTTGGAGGAAAGATCCGCTGAAGTCGCCCTTTTGGAAAGCGGTGGTTTTTTTCAGGAAGGCATCGGTTTTGTCCGAATTGGAAAGGTCGGCCGATGCCACGATCAGGTTTTCGATTTTTCCGGCCATGGCTGCCAGGGTTGCTCCGGAAGCAGCGCGGGTGGCCACATGCTCTTTTTGTTCCACCGAGGAGAAGTCAAACTCCGGCTTTTCATCCGAAAAGAATTTTTTCAATTTGGCGGCCAGCTCCGGATGGGCACTTTCCCATTCCGCCTGTTTTGCTTTTTGTTCAGCAGCCGACCGGATCAGCTCTTCTTTTCTTTTATCGTAAAGTGCTTTCACTTCATCAAAAACTTTGAAAGGATCTTCCGGGTCGCCTCCCAGGTTCTCAAGGGTTTTTTCAATGGAAGCTCCGGCCCCTGTCAGCGGCTGCCCGTGGGTAGAGGTCTGGCCCTCAAAGGATTCTCCGTCAGCCGTCAGTGCCCCTTTTCCCATGATGGTCTTTCCGATGATCAGGGTCGGTTTTTGCGTTTCGGCATTGGCTTTTTTCAGGGCTTCGCGGATCTGGTCCGCATCATTGCCGTCAATGGTAAGTACTTTCCAGCCCCAGGCTTCGTATTTTTTGGCGGTATCCTCATGCGTGACCTGTTTGGTTTTGGTAGATAGCTGAATATCGTTTGAGTCAAAAAACATGATGAGGTTGCTCAGTCCGAGGTATCCGGCGATCCGGCCGGCTCCCTGCGATACTTCCTCCTGGATGCCTCCGTCCGAGATAAACGTATACGTTTTATGTGCCATCCATTCACCAAAGCGTGCGGCCAGAAAACGTTCGGCGATGGCAGCGCCTACGGCCATAGTATGCCCCTGGCCCAGTGGTCCGGAGGTGTTTTCAATGCCCCTGGCAACATCCTTTTCCGGGTGCCCCGGTGTTACGCTGCCCCACTGCCTGAAGCTGGCCAGGTCCTCAGTGGAATAAAGACCAAAAAGGGAGAGTTGAGCATAAAGCATCGGAGACATGTGCCCGGGATCGAGGAAAAAACGGTCGCGGTTGAT
Source organism: Tangfeifania sp. (assembly GCA_018400515.1). Next base: position 2,450 of record JAGYMR010000040.1, on the reverse strand, counting down.
CCACTCCGTGTCTGAAGGATCGAAATTTAAAAATTCAGAAAAGAGGATGTGAATAAAATCAGCTCCCCCCATAGCGCCGCCGGGATGGCCCGATTTGGCTTTTTCAACCATCGCTGCAGAAAGGGTGCGGATGTTGTTTGCTGCCCTGATGTCAATTTCTTTACTCATGTTTTTATTTTTTATTGTTTTTGACGATAATTCTGAAATCATTCAAAATGAAAGGAAAGAAGAAACTCCTGTGGCTGTTTTTTTTTGTTGTGGATCATTCCTGGATCAGGCGGACCATAAATACCCCTTCAATTGACTGGAGCTTGTTTTTTAACTGGTCGTTGATTTTTGTTTCCGTAACATCGATGATGTTATAAGCAATGCCATTGCATTTTTTATTGAGCATATTATCGATGTTCAGTCCCTCGGTGGCCAATACGTTTGAGATCTGACTGACCATGTTGGGGATGTTTTTATTGGCAATGAGGATTCTGGAACCTCCGTTTCGCTCCATGTATGCTTCCGGGAAGTTTACTGAATTTTTGATGTTCCCGTCCTCCAGAAAATCTTTCACCTGATTTACAGCCATAATGGCGCAATTGGTTTCCGACTCGCTGGTGGATGCTCCCAGGTGGGGAATGGCAATGGTATTTTTCATTTTCAAGCTCGCTTCACTGGGAAAATCGGTAATGTAGCGGGCCACTTTTCCCGATTCGATGGCTGCTTCCAGGTCGTTCAGATCGACCAGTCCGCCACGGGCAAAATTCAGCAGCCGCACACCCTCTTTCATCATGCCGAATTTCTCTTTGTTGATGTATCCTTTGGTTTCTGCGGTTAGCGGGATGTTTAAGGTCACATAATCGGCCTGTCCCAGAATGGCTTCTATGCCCTCAACCCAGGTTACCTGGTTGCTGAGTTTCAGGGCCTGCTGGACTTTCATATAAGGGTCGTAACCAATGACATTCATGCCAAGTGCCTGAGCGGCATTGGCCACCAGAACACCAATTGCTCCCAGTCCGATCACTGCCAGTGTTTTCCCCTGGATCTCCTGCCCCGCAAAGTCTTTTTTCCCCTTCTCCACCAGGGCCGGCACTTCATCGCCTTTCCCGATCAGGCTTTTCGCCCAGGTTACCGCATCGGTGATATCCCTGGAAGAGAGAAGCAGGCCCGCAATGACCAGCTCTTTAACGCCGTTGGCATTGGCACCCGGGGTGTTGAAGACAACAATGCCCTTCTCGGTGCACTTGTCAACCGGAATGTTGTTAACGCCTGCCCCTGCACGTGCGACTGCTTTTAAAGAGGGTGAAAGCTCCATGTCGTGCATCTTAAAACTGCGCAGTACAATGGCATCCGGATTCGGGATCTCACTTGCAATCTCATATTTGTTTAAAGGGAAAAGACTGAGTCCGTTGGGATCAATCTTATTTAACGTCTGAATTTTAAACATTTGGTTGTAATTTTTGGTTTTGAATTTTTGCTTTTTATCTGTTATCTGCAAATATCAACAAATTATCCAAAGAAATGGAATCACGGGCAGGTTAAGTTTTTAATTTAAACTTAACATTAAGAATACATTTATTTTAACTGGACTTTAACAAAAACCGGCAAGTGATCGGAAGGGAACCTTTGATTATTAAAATCACTTAAGGCGGCATATTTCAGCACTTTTATGTTCCCCTGCACAAAGATATAGTCGATCCGGCGGTCCAGTTCTGCCCGGATATTGAACCCATTATAGGTTCCTGCCGGGCCGTAAGGCGGTTCTTCGGAGATGTCGCGGCTGTCGTGCAGGTATTTTTTTAACAGTGAAATGGGGAGTTCGTCAGGGGTAAGGTTGAAATCCCCGGTCAAAATAACCGGAAGGTTCTTGTTGTAGGTCATTTCCTCGATGGTATTCCGGACAAGTATGGCGGCATTTTTCCGGGCCTCTTCCCCCTGGTGGTCAAAATGGGTATTAAAGACCAGGAACTGTTTGCCCGTCACTTTTGATTGAAAACGTCCCCACGTGACTACCCGGTTACAGGCGGCATCCCATCCGCGGCTAGGTTTGCCGGGTGTTTCCGAAAGCCAGAACGTTTCGTTTTCCAGCAGAATAAACTTCGAGGGATCGTAAAAGACAGGAGAAAATTCCCCCGCTTTTTTTCCGTCGTCGCGGCCAACCCCAAACCATTTATAGCCGGGGAGGTTGTTCTGAATATCCATGATCTGCCCGTGCAGTGCTTCCTGCAGACCGAAAATACCGGCTTCATGAAACCGCAAAAGTCCGGTGACCATTTCAATCCGGTGTGGCCAGGCATTTTCTCCGTCGCCGGGCGTGTTGTACCTGATATTAAATGAAATGATGTTCATTTGTTGCGAAAATAGGGTAGCGGGGATTAAAAGCAAAATAAAGATTCCGATTTTTTTCATCTGAATAAAATTAAATTTAATATCTGTAATTCAATCAAGTATAAATTTCATCT
>JAGYMR010000004.1 GCA_018400515.1 Tangfeifania sp. | reverse complement strand
CCGGGTTCCGTAATAACCAACCCCTCCGGCACTTTTCTTTTCGTGGCCAATGTAAAAGGAATTGGTTCCAGAAATCAACGAACCGACCGAAAGGGATTGAACTCACACGACCATATGGGAAGTATCTCGATCATTCCCGTTCCTTCCGGAGAGGAATTGACAAAGATGACCCGGATTGTTACCCGGAATAACGATCTGGCAGCCCTTACAAAAAAGCAAATCCAAAGAAACGAAATCCGGAAAAAAGTGCCTGTTCCTGTCCTTCCCGGCCAGGAATCCCTTATTAAACATGTTGTCTATATCATCAAAGAAAACCGGACCTATGACCAGGTCTTTGGAGATATGCCCCAGGGGAATGGCGATACAAGCCTGGTCCATTTCGGCTATGAAGTAACCCCCAACCATCATAAACTGGCAGAAACCTTTATATTAATGGACAACTATTATTGCAGCGGAATTCTGAGTGCTGACGGGCACCAATGGACCAATGAGGCCTTTGTGACTGATTACCTTGAAAAATCCTTTGGTGGATTTACCCGGAGCTATCCCTACGACGGAGATGACGCCCTGGCCTATGCCAGTTCCGGGTTTATCTGGGACAATGTCTTGAGCCACGGGCTCTCTTTCCGCAATTACGGCGAATTTGTCAGCGCAGAGATCAAACCAGCGGATGCCACTTTTTCGGATATATACTCAGACCTCCAAAGGGGAACAAAAAATGTAACCATTAAAGCCCGGGCCAACCTGGAACAACTGAAACCATACATCTGCCCTACCTTTGTCGGTTTTCCCAACAGTGTGCCGGATGTTTACCGGGCCGCCGAATTTATGAAAGAACTGGAAAAATTTGAAGAAAAAGATGAATTCCCGAACTTTATCATCATGCTGCTTCCCAATGACCATACATCGGGTACCCGGCCGGGAAGGCCCACGCCCCGGGCAGCTGTTGCTGACAACGACCGGGCCCTGGGGCTTATTGTGGATGCGATATCCCACAGCAAATTCTGGAAAGAAACCTGTATCTTTGTAACGGAAGACGACCCGCAGGCCGGCCTCGATCATGTTGACGGCCACCGGACAGTCGGTTTGGTAATCAGCCCTTATACCAAACGCAATGAGGTTATTTCTACCTATTACTCCCAGATTAATATGGTCCGGACCATGGAAAATATTCTGGGAATCCCCCCGATGAACCAGTTCGACCTCACCGCCGAACCGATGCTTTCCTGTTTCACCGAGACACCGGATTTCACCCCTTATAACGCGGAGATCAATCAAATCCCCCTCGATGAGTTAAATCCCCCCCTGCAAAGCCTCCGTGGGAAAAAACGTTACTGGGCTGAAAAATCATTGGAACAGGACCTGGAGGATTACGACCGTATTGATGAAGACATCTTCAACCGAATCATCTGGCATGCGGTAAAGGGATATGACCGCCCCTACCCGGAATTAACAATAAAATAATCCCGGAACCGGATGTGTCCGTCTAACCCGTTCGGCAAGGAAAAAAAAATTGAAACACAAAAACACCCCCCATCAGGAGATCCTGCTCTGCCGGCAGATTGAACTGATCGAAAAAACATCAAATCCATAATAGCAACAACGAAAAAACATTGATTTGCATGAGAAAAATACTTTTACTGCCCCTTATGATCCTCTCCTCCGTTTCCCCCCTTTGGGGCCAGTCCCTAAAAGGATTTGTCTTCAACCAACAAAACAAAGAGCCGGTTTCCCACGCCAGCATCTCTGTAAAAAACTCCCTGCTCGGAACATCTACAAACAAAGACGGCCTGTTTTCGCTGGATACCAAAAACGACAGCCTCACGCTGCTGGTTTCATGTGTTGGCTACGAAACCCGGGAAATGACCTTTTACATGAAGAATGGAACCTCCCGGCTTGAGATTCCACTTCAACCGGCATCCCTGGAGCTCAACAAAAGCATCGTAGTAACGGCTTCGAGAAATGAGAAACGCTCCTTTCAAATACCGGAGGCGGTATCGGTTTTAACCCGGCAGGAACTAAAAAACAGGGCACCCCGCTCCATGGCAGAAGCGCTTATTGGTGAAACAGGGGTCTGGATGCAAAAAACCAACCATGGGGGAGGCTCCCCCTTTATCCGGGGGCTTACGGGAAATCAGACATTGTTGCTCATCGACGGGATCCGGTTAAACAATGCGGCCTTCCGTTACGGCCCCAACCAGTACTTCAATACCATTGACCTGTTTTCGGTCGACCGGGCAGAGGTCATACGAGGCAAAGGATCGGTGCTTTATGGCAGTGACGCTCTGGGGGGTGTGATCAATGTCATCACCCGCACACCGGAATATTCTTCGGGGAAGGCCCGCCTCGGAGGAAGGGGAAAGATCAGATACATGAATAAAGGAATGGAAAAATCGGGAATGGGAGAACTGGCTTATCAGTCAGAAAACCTTGTCCTACTGGGAAATGTCAATTACAAAGACTTTGGGGACCTGTTTGCAGGAGGTTCTCTGGGATTTGAGCGTCCATCGGGATACAACGAAACCGGCATTAACCTTAAAATAAAAGGGCGTTTTAACCGCAAATGGCAGATAACAGGGGCCTTTCATTACATTCGACAAAACGATGTCCCCCGTTACGACCAGGTTACCCTCCGGGGATATCAAACCTATAAATTTGATCCTCAAATCCATGGCCTGACCTATTTTAAGACCAAATACCACGGAAAACATTTCCTGTTTAAAAAAATAACGGTCACCGGATCCTATCAGATCGCTGATGAAACACGGAAGATCAGAAAAGAGGATTCCCCGCTTCTCTACAACGAAAATGATGTGGTGAAAACCCACGGCCTTTCGGTAGAGTCCTATGCGCAATTCAGCCGGCAATGGGATGGAGTGACCGGTATAGAGTTCTATTCCGATCAGGTAAATTCCGGCTCCACAGAGATTCATACCGGAACCGGGGTAGAGGCGGCGCTGCGGGGACTTTACCCTGACAATTCAGGGATGAAGAACCTGGCCGTCTTCAGTCAGCACACCCTGAAATGGAAAAAATTTCATCTGAATGCCGGAGGCCGTTTTAATACCTTCCGCATTGAATCAGAAGACGAAACATTTGGGAAAATATCGCTGAAACCTCATTCGCTGGTGGGCAACCTGGCCCTGCAGTGCTTTTTTTCGCCCCGGCAACAACTGATCCTGTCTGCCCATTCCGCTTTCCGGGCTCCCAATATTAACGACATCAGTTCCTTTGGTCTGTTCGATTACGGAATTGAGATCCCCTCCACTGATTTGTCCCCCGAAAAAACCATGACCCTCGAAGCAGGCTATAAGATATCGGCAGATAAGTTTTCTCTGGCCCTTAACGCCTTCACCACCCGCCTGAATGACCAGATTGTTCGCGTGGAAGCAACTTATAACGGAAAAGAAACCATCGACGGGGAACGGGTATACAAAAAACAAAACATTGCCCGCTCGAACATTCACGGAGTGGAATTTGAATCCGGATGGAGACTCAACCGGCATTTTTCGATCATCAACAACCTCACCTGGTTGTACGGAAAAAACCTTAAAAACGGGGAGCCCATGCGGCGAATCCCCCCCTTTAACGGAAAACTGGCCCTGAAATACTCAGAATCGAAAGTTTCCGGAGGAGTCGAATTTCTGTTTGCAGCCCGACAAGACCGCCTTTCAGGGGGCGACATCGAGGACCACCGGATTCCGGATGGAGGAACCCCCGGCTGGAACATTGTAAATTTCAAACTGGGATATTCCTGGGAACATATTTCCCTGAATGCCGGATTGCATAACCTTTTTAACCAGGCCTACCGCATGCATGGTTCGGGGGTCGACGGTTACGGCAGGTCCTTCCGGACCACCCTGGAATTTAAAATATAATCACATACAAAAAAATTAAGGCCCGGAAACAGAATACAGCAGGTGCCTATTTAAACAGCATCAGGGTTATGAAGGGACCTGCCAACCGGTTTTTTCCCCTAAAACACCCTGCTCCGGAAAAATGAGGCCGGAAAATTTAATGGTTCATTAAACAATTTTGCCGTGAAATGGTATATATATTTGTAAAACAATTAAAAACAAAAACAAAATGGCAGACAGAAGAACATTCTTAAAATCGATGGCAGGTCTGACGGCCGGCTTGTCGATAGGCAGTGCGGCTTACGGAAGCAACGCCGAAACAGACCGGCTGGGAGAAATACTTCCCCGGAGAAAATTTGGCCGGACCGGCGAATATGTCACCATGATGGGAACCGGCGGATTCCACATTGGGTGGACTACCGAACGGGATGCCCAGGAGGTAATTGAAGCATCGCTTGAGGGGGGAGTGCGATTCTTTGACACGGCCGAAAGTTATTCCAGGGGACTTAGTGAAGAACGTTACGGCAAATACCTGACACCCAAATACCGGGACCTGATCTTTTTGATGACCAAAACAACAGGCAACGACGCCAAAACGGTCCGCGAACATCTCGAGGGGTCCCTCCGGAGATTAAAAGTGGATCAGATCGATCTGTACCAGGTACATAGCATCCACACTCCTGCGGATGTTGACAACCGAATTGAAAACGGGGTCCTCGATGAACTGTTAAAAGCCAAGCAGGAGGGGAAAATTAAATACCTCGGATTTACCGGACATCAAAATCCGTTTGCTCATACCCGCATGCTGGAACGCACCCGCGAAAGTGATCTGATGGACGGTGTGCTGATGCCGGTGAATGTGCTGGATCCCTCCTATTTCAGTTTCACCGAAAATGTTATGCCCAAAGCACTCGACCGGAACCTGGGAATCATGGCCATTAAATCCCTTGCCGACGGACGTTTCTTCGCCAAAAAAGAACAGGCCGGCTGGACCACGGATGATCCGATTATTCCCAACTACCTGAGCATTAAAGAGGCCATGTATTTTGTCTGGTCGCTCCCGGTGTCGGTGCTAGTCTCGGGAAATGAAAATGCCACCTATATGCGTGAAAAAACGGCCCTGGCCCGGTCATTCTCCAAATATTCGGAAGAGCAAAGAACGGCTTTGATCGAAAAGGTGAAAAATATTGCCCTGACCGGAAAAATTGAGTATTTCAAAAATAAAGCCACTTAAAAACTTCCCCCAAAACACCCCCTTTTTGAAGCTTCGTTGAATTCCTCCGCCTTCGCTATTTGAGCGGGAGGTTGGAGGTCTTTATGCTGTTAGGTTCAGGGACTCCCCCCAAAAAAGGTCTGTAAAAAAGAAAATCCCGGGACCTCTGCCCCGGGATAAAACTAAACCTAACTAAACCAAACTTATGAAAAAACAGCAATAGTCGTTCTGCTTGTGCTTGTGCAACGTTCGAAAGTTAAACTATCCTTATTCAATTGTTTTCATAGCTGTAATGTTAAAAGCAAATAATATGCCAAAAATAACATCGCAAGCATAATTTTTATTTTTTTTCCAAGCCAATACAAATAAAGCCCCAAAAGGTTAGAGAATGCCCTTCATTTTCGCCTAAAAGAAAAAGTCCGCCATTTATCCGGGGAGGGAATCCGGGCATGTAAAATGAATATTAAGTACACAGCTCCCGGCCTGCCGGATATCCGCCAGATGGTTTAATCATTTACTTTTGTATTTCCGGTATCCGGCTCATTACAAAAAAGCACTATCTTTGCGGTACGTTTTCGAAAGGATCCGGGATTTTTTTAGGAGAACAATTATATATGGAAAGGATTCGGAATTTTTGCATCATTGCGCATATTGACCACGGAAAAAGCACGCTGGCCGACCGCATGCTTGTTCACACCAAGACCATTGGAGACAGGGAGATGCGCGATCAGATACTGGACAATATGGATCTGGAGCAGGAGCGCGGCATAACCATTAAAAGTCATGCCATTCAGATGGACCATTTGTACAACGGAGAGGAGTACAAACTCAATCTGATTGACACGCCCGGGCATGTTGATTTTTCGTACGAAGTTTCGCGTTCCATTGCTGCCTGCGAGGGTGCCCTGCTCATTATTGATGCCACCCAGGGCATTCAGGCACAAACCATCTCCAACCTCTATCTGGCCATTGAACATGACCTGGAGATCATTCCGGTCCTGAACAAGATGGATCTTCCCAACGCAATCCCCGAGGTGGTGGAAGACCAGATCATTGATCTTATTGGTTGCAAGCGGGAGGACATCATTCATGCCAGCGGAAAAACAGGCATGGGGGCTGAAACCATCCTTGAACGGATCATTCAGCGGATACCTACACCAAAAGGGGATCCGGAAGCACCCTTGCAGGCGCTGATCTTCGATTCCGTATTCAACTCTTTCCGTGGGATTATCGCCTATTTTAAAGTAGTCAACGGCCGGATCCATACCAAAGATCTGGTCAAATTTGTCAACACCGGGAAAGAGTATGTAGCGGATGAGATCGGCGTACTCAAAATGGGACCGGTTCCCCGCGATACCCTCTCTGCCGGAGATGTGGGGTACATTATTTCCGGGATAAAAACAGCCAAAGAGGTGAAGGTAGGCGATACCATCACACACGTTAAGAATCCCTGTGAAAAAGCCATTTCAGGATTTGAAGAGGTAAAACCGATGGTTTTTGCCGGGATCTATCCGGTGGATACCGATGATTATGAGGATTTGCGTACCGCCATGGATAAACTCCAGCTGAACGATGCCTCCCTTACATTTGAACCGGAATCGTCGGCCGCCCTGGGGTTTGGTTTCCGATGCGGTTTCCTCGGACTTTTGCACATGGAAATTGTGCAGGAACGGCTGGAAAGGGAATTTGACATGAATGTGATAACCACTGTGCCGAATGTCTCCTACCTGGCCCACTTAACCGACGGCTCCACCCAGAAAGTATATAATCCTTCAGGAATGCCCCCGACCACCAAAATGGATTACATTGAAGAACCCTATATCAGGGCCAGCATTATTACCGCAGCCAGCTTTATCGGGCCGGTCATGAACCTCTGCCTTGAAAACCGGGGAGAACTGGTGAATCAAAACTACCTGACTTCCGAACGGGTCGAATTGGTTTTCAATCTTCCCCTGGGCGAGATCGTCTTCGATTTTTATGACAAACTGAAAAGCATTTCCCGGGGATACGCCTCGCTCGATTATTACGTCAGCGGCTATAAAACCGCCCGGCTGGTCCGGCTCGATATTCTTCTGAACGGGGAAATGGTCGATGCGCTGTCAACACTGATCCATTTTGATAACGCCTATCCGTTCGGACGTCGCATATGCGAAAAATTAAAAGAACTGATCCCCCGCCAGCAGTTTGATATAGCCATTCAGGCGGCGGTGGGTGCAAAAATCATTGCCCGAGAAACAGTGAAAGCCATGCGCAAAGATGTAACATCAAAATGTTACGGAGGAGACATTACCCGAAAAAGAAAATTGCTCGAGAAACAGAAGAAAGGCAAAAAACGCATGAAACAGGTAGGAAATGTTGAAGTTCCTCAAACTGCGTTCCTGGCGGTATTAAAACTGGATTAACGGCATTAAATGATGAGTTTGTAGCCCTTCCCGTGCACGTTGATAATCTCCACGGATGGCTCGTCTTTCAAATGTTTTCGCAACTTGGTAATATAAACGTCCATGCTGCGGGCATTGAAGTAGTTATCATCAATCCATATCGATTTCAGGGCATAATTGCGTTCAAGAACCTTGTTGGCATTCTGGCAAAGAAGTTTCAGCAAATCAGACTCTTTGGTGGTCAGCTTGACCGTCTTTTCATCATCGGTCAATATCTGTTTCCGGGTATCAAAAGTATATTTACCGAGGGTAAAAACCAGCGGAGAGGCCGTTTGCGATTCCTGGGCGGTTCTTCGGAGAATGGCTTCAATCCTGAAAATCAGCTCCTCCATACTAAACGGCTTGGTAATGTAATCATCGGCTCCCATTTTAAACCCTTCAATGACATCGTCTTTCAGGTTTTTTGCGGTCAGGAAAATAATGGGTATATCGGCATTCACCGTCCGGATGTCTTTAGCAAGCGAAAAACCATCCTTTTTGGGCATCATAATATCTAACACACAGATATCGTAATGTTCTTTCATAAATCCCTTGTAAGCAGCCTCCCCGTCGGGATAAAGATCTGCCTCAAAACCTTTGGCCAGCAGGTACTCCTTTAAAAGCAACCCCAGATTTTCATCGTCTTCAGCCAAAAGCAGTTTTGTCTTTTGTTCCATGAATCACTTATTTATTTTCGGTAAAAAAATACTAAACCGGGTGCCTTTATTAAGTGCACTTTCCACTTTAATATTCCCATTATGTAAATCTACAATTTTTTTTACATAACTCAATCCCAGGCCGAATCCTTTTACGTCATGCACATTTCCGGTCGGCACCCGGTAAAACCGTTCAAAGATCTGGGAATGATGCTCTTTGGGTATGCCAATCCCGTTATCACGGACGCTAATGACAATATGTTCATTTTTGCTCTCCGTAGTCACATTTATTTCGGGGATCTCGCTGCTGTATTTTATGGCATTGTCGAGCAAATTAAAAACAACATTCGTAAGATGTACCTCATCGCCCTTTACATAGGCATCCCTGGCATCCAGCCGGGAGGTGAGGGTTCCGTTTTTACTGTTCACCCGGAGTTCGAAGTTACTGACCACCGTCTGAATGGTATTATTGATATTAAATTCCTTGAATTTCAACTTCAACCGTCCTTCATTGAAGATGGCCATCTGCAACACTTTTTCGACCTGAAAACTCAACCGTTTGCTCTCTTTCTTGATCACTTTGGAAATGTGCTCAATGGTGGTGGGGGTATTGGTGACACTTCCGTCTTCCAGCATCTGACTGGCCAGCGAGATGGTTGAAATGGGTGTTTTCAGCTCATGGGTCATGTTGTTGATAAAGTCATTTTTGATCATGGAAAGTTTCTTCTGCCTGAAAATAACCATAATGGCATAGGCAAAAATCGCAATCAACAGGCTGGTCAGAATAACGGTGGGTATGATGGTCAGGCCGGTGGCCCGCAGAAGGTACCCTGAACGTTCGGGAAAGTATACATAAAGGTAGTTGGGCTGCTTCCCGTCATAATCGTAGGGGAAAAGCAGGCAGTGATACTCCTTCCGTTTGGGATCATAATCTTCACTTCCAAACAGAAATCTATCCTGTCCGCGGTTGGCGGAACGGACAGCATACTTATAATCAAGGTTAATACCGGCTTGCTGAAAAGAAGAAGCAATGGCCTGTTCGAGAAAAGCGGAGTCGATCCGCTCCTCGAGCATTCTTCCTTCCAGAATAATCTTATAATTCCTCCAGTTCATGTCTTTCAGCCAGCGCTCCCTTCTTTCTTCGAGGCTTAAATTGTATCCGTGGATCTGTTCAAAAGAGTTGGTTTCATCCTCCTCTCCGTTAAAACGGGAGTCGACATTCGTCCGGGTGGAATCGGTAATCACGATCTGCAACTCTTCCCGGATGCTTCCGAAAATGCCCCGTTCTGAATAGCTGTACTTATAGCTGCCGGAGATCTGTCCGAAATTTTTCCGGGGAAAAATGTTAAAATTGCCGGGCGAATTTTCGAAACCGGGAAGCCGCCCCAGCCGGGCACTTTCCCTTGCCAGGCGCTGCTCATTAAGTTCGAGTTGATCGGTAACCCCGTTCAATGCACCGGTCACCAACCGGTCAAACTGCTCTTCCCGGATGTCAGAGGCTGTTTTTATCAGGTGGGTCTGTATTAAGATCAAACCCGACAACACCAATGCCATTAACACAATTAATGTTACTAACATCTTTTTACTCATACCACAAAGATAATTTTATAAAAAGCTGAAGGTAACCTTATTAACAATATTTAACAAGCCCTAACCTTCTACGCCTCCCTGAAACATTTTTTAATAAAACACACGAAACGAGCATGTATAATATTTACATCCATGGTGATAATTAAAATACATGCGAGTTCCATGGGCCCTGTCCTTAGATTATCCCTTTTGCCTTCAGCAGACTTTCCATGTTTTCCCGGACCCGTTTTGCTGCTTCGCCTGCCTTAACGGCATAATCCATCCCTGATGATGCATAAATGATGCCACGGGAAGAATTCACCAAAAGGCCGCACTGCTCATTCATTCCATAGGCAGCTACATCTTCCAGGCTTCCCCCCTGAGCCCCTACTCCCGGAACAAGCAAAAAATGTTCCGGTACGATCTCCCGGATCACTTTCAGTTTTTCAGCCCGGGTAGCTCCAACCACAAACATCATATTTTCGGGGGAGCCCCATTTTTGAGCTGTTTTTAAGACCGTTTTGAAAAGTTCATCCCCGTTTTCCCGGTTTTTCAGATACTGAAAATCGGAAGATCCGTTATTCGAGGTTAAAGCCAGAATGATCACCCATTTATCCAGGTACCCCATAAACGGTTTTATCGAATCTTCCCCCATGTAGGGGGCCACGGTAACGGCATCAAAACCGAGTTTGTCGAAGAAAGCCCGGGCATAAAGCGCGGAAGTGTTCCCGATATCCCCCCGCTTAGCATCGGCAATCAGGAAAACCCCGGGGTGTTTCGACTGCAGGTATACCACCGTTTTTTCAAGGGCTTCCCATCCCTGCCAGCCGAGGCTTTCATAAAAAGCAAGATTGGGTTTATATGCCACGGCATATTCGGCAGTGGCATCAATGATCTCTTTATTGAATGAAAACACCGGATCAGAAGTATCCAGCAAATGCCTTGGAATCCGGTTCACATCCGTATCCAGTCCAACGCAAAGGAAACTGCGTTTTTTTTGAATTTGTTCAAATAGTTGTTCCCGGTTCATGTATTCTATATTTCTGCTTCTTTCAGTTTTTCCGCATTCTCTTCAATCATCAGTTTTTCGATGATCTCATCGACCTCTCCGTTAATAATGGCTTGCAGGTTATACAAGGTCAGGTTGATCCGGTGATCGGTGACACGCCCCTGGGGCCAGTTGTAAGTACGGATCTTTGCCGAGCGGTCGCCGGAGGAAACCATGGTTTTCCGCTTAGAGGCGATCTCATCGATGTATTTTTGGTATTCCATGTTGTAAATGCGGGTCCGCAATTCGTTCATGGCTTTTGCCAGGTTTTTGATCTGTGATTTTTCATCCTGGCAGGTAACAACAATGCCGGTAGGGTTATGGGTTAGCCTAACTGCCGAGTAGGTGGTATTCACCGATTGTCCTCCCGGACCGGAAGCACAAAAGGTATCTTTTTTTATGTCGGCCTCTTTAAGTTCCACATCAAATTCCTCCGCTTCGGGCAGAACAGCCACCGTTGCTGCCGAGGTATGCACCCTTCCCTGGGTTTCGGTTTGTGGTACCCGCTGAACGCGGTGAACGCCGGATTCATATTTCAATACACCATAAACGCCGTCACCGCTGACTTTTGCGACAATCTCCTTGAAACCTCCGGCGGTTCCTTCATTTTGATTGGTTACCTCCAAGCGCCATCCCTTTTTTTCACAAAACCTGGAGTACATCCGGAAAAGGTCCCCGGCAAAAATACTGGCTTCATCCCCTCCTGTTCCTGCCCGGATCTCCAGAATGGCATTTTTCCCGTCCTCCGGATCGGAAGGAACCAGCAACATTTTTATCTCCTGCTCCTTTTCCGGAATTTTTTTCTCCGCCTGCTCCATCTCTTCCCGCGCCATTTCGCGAAGCTCCTCATCGGTCTCTTCTGCCAGCATCTCTTTCCCCGATTCAAGGTTATCCACCAGGTTCTTGTACTCCTTAAAAACAGCCAGCAGTTTCTCCAGGTTTTTGTATTCCTGGTTAAGCTTCACATAGCGTTTCATGTCAGCAATAATCTCCGGATCGGTAATCAACTGCTGCACCTCTTCGAAGCGATGTTTTACCGACTCATATTTTTGTAGCAATGCATATTCTTCCATACCTTATTCATAAACAAATTTTCCGTTCGCTGTCTCAATGGTCAGTTTTTTTCCTTCATAAGGCGCCACCCGCCCAACGACTTGCGCATCGATGCCAAAAGACTTTGAAATGGAAACAATTTCACCGGCCACTTCCGGTTTGGCGTAAATTTCAAAGCGGTGCCCCATATTAAAAACTTTATACATCTCTTTCCAACCGGTTCCGGACTCTTTCCTGATCATCTGAAAGAGCGGAGGAACCGGAAACATATGGTCTTTTATTACATGGACCTGATCGACAAAATGCAATACTTTTGTCTGAGCCCCTCCGGAACAGTGGATCATTCCGGAGACTTGCGGCCGGAATTTTTCGAGCACCTTTTTTATCACGGGAGCATAGGTGCGGGTAGGAGAAAGTACAAGCCTGCCGGCATCCACTCCCAGTTGCTCAATTTGGGTGGTCAATCCGTAACTGCCCGAATAAACAAGATCCCGGGGCAATTCCGGGTCAAAACTTTCGGGGTATTTCCGGGCCAGATAGCCGGCAAACACATCGTGCCGTGCTGAAGTAAGCCCGTTACTACCCATTCCCCCGTTGTATTCATTTTCGTAGGAGGCCTTCCCTGAGGAGGAGAGCCCGACGATCACATCACCTGCTGAAATATTTTCCGCCAGAATGACATCTTCACGCCTCATCCGGCAAACTACTGTTGAATCAACAATAATGGTCCGTACCAAATCCCCGACATCAGCCGTTTCTCCGCCAGTGGAAAAAATGGGGATGCCCATGGCCCGCAAACGGGCAAGTAGCTCCTCGGTTCCGCTGATGATGGCAGCGATGACCTCCCCGGGAATCTTATTTTTATTCCGGCCGATGGTGGAAGATACCAGTATATTTCCGGTGGCTCCCACACACAACAAATCATCCAGATTCATTACAAGAGCATCCTGTGCAATCCCTTTCCACACGGACAAATCACCGGTTTCTTTCCAATACATATAAGCCAGGGCCGATTTTGTACCGGCGCCATCTGCATGCATGACGTTGCACATGCGGGAGTCACCTCCCAAAATGTCGGGAATGACCTTACAAAATGCTTTAGGATACAGCCCCTTATCTACATTCCGGATGGCATTGTGAACATCCTCTTTCGAAGCAGAAACACCTCGCGCATTGTATCTCGATTCAATAACCATTGATCCTGTTTAAAAATACAAAATTAATAAATTCACGGTATAAATGGTGGATTGAATGCGTTTATCCGGCCGCCGGAGAGTCCCGGCCAGGACCATCCGCATGTTAAAAGCTGCGATCCAGCCGTTTCAGAAAACAGATCGCCCTTCATGCCGGCAGCAGTACCTCCGGGGAGGCGTCGGTGCAAATTCCCGGGAAAGAAACATTCAGGCGTACAAAAAACGTTTGATTTTTTTTGTCGGCGTCTTTTCGAATGGATGGGGCTGAAGAATCACCTGCTGCAATTTTGAAAATTTATTGACCTCGGCGTTCACCTTTTTTTGAATTTCAGCAAGAATATCCTCATATTTATTGTAAAGAAACTGCTGGGCCTCTGCTTTCAAGTTTTTAAAATGAAGGTCAATCTCTTCCCTGTTGAGATGAACCATTGCGACCAGTTTGCCTTTCTTCTCTACGACCAGTGATTCAAGCACAAAACGCATCTTATTGATCACAGATTCAATTTCTTCGGGATAAATATTCTCCCCGCTGGCCCCAACAATCATGGTTTTTATTCGGCCACGGATGTAAAGAAAATGATCTTTGTCGAACATGCCCCGGTCGCCGGTCCTGAACCAGCCATCTTCAGTAAAAACCTGGCGTGTTAGCTCAGGTGCTTTGTAATATCCTTTCATTATATTGGGGCCCTTTGCCTGAATTTCACCTTCCCCGGTGGCAAGGTCCGCATCCCCCAGCCGGAGTTGCACCCCTTCGAGGGCCGTTCCGGTGGATCCCAGTTTTACATTTTTACCAACGGCCCCAGCCAGCAACGGAGATGTCTCTGTAAGTCCATACCCGATGGCATAAGGAAATTTTCCTTCCATCAAAAAGCGCTCAACCAAAGGATCCAGCTTCGCTCCACCAATGCCAAAAAACCGGAGTTTTCCGCCAAATGTTTTATACAACTTTCTTCCGGCGATCCGGTGTAAGACTTTCCTTGCCGGAGAAAATGAATATAGCATCCGGGTTACGGGGGATTTTTGAAATGCCGGATATATTTTGGACCTGAAAACTTTTTCAATAATTAACGGAACGACCAGCATGATGGTCGGTTTTACCTTTTCAAATGCCGGAAGCAAAACAGAAGGAACGGGAGGCTTCGGGAGGTAGTGAACGGAAGCTCCGAACATCATGGGAAGAAGAAAACTGATGGTGTTTTCAAAGGTATGTGACAGGGGCAACACCGAAAGAAAACGGTCCTCCGGGTTAATCTCCTGAAAGGTATAGGACTTTTCCGCCGTCCAAACCAGATTCTTGTGCGTGAGCATAACCCCTTTAGAGCTGCCGGTGGTTCCTGAAGTATAAATGATGGAAGCCAGGTCTTCTTCACCGACATCCGCAGGGACAGTCATCTCCTTTACCCCGTCCAGGGAACTTTTGAGGGCCCCGGCCGCCGAAGCAACAATCCCTTCGGGGATGAGCGAAAAATGATCAATGAGAATCAATTGCTCCGGCAAACTTTTGGTCTCTCCATCAAGCTTCTGGAATAACTCATTCGAAACAAACATGACTTTCGCCTCTGAATGCCTCAGGATCGATTTGATCTCATTTGCATGAAAGTCGGGCAATATCGGAATAGCAGTAGCTCCGGCCCAGGATATAGAAAAAAATGCAACCCCCCAGTTAGGCATATTGGAACTTAACAAAGCGACATTATCGCCCTTTTTTACACCAAGTTCCTGCAGAAGTCCGCCAACACGTGCGACCTTCTCTCCCAACTGACGGTAGGTGTATCCTTGCTCCCCAACAAAAACAAGCGATGTTCTTTCCGAAAAACGCTCTACTGATTCCTGTAAAAGCGTGGGAAGCGTATATTTTCTGATTTCTTTCATTCTTAAAATTTTTAAATTTTCAGCGGTAACCCATAACTTGTCCCGATCGCATCGGGAGCACCTCCCCGCACACTGGAAGGAATAAAAAATGCGCTCCCTGCTGAAAAACTTTCAAATAAGCCATCACCAACCCGTTAACAGATTTTTTTCAATGGCTCATCACTAATTACAAAAGTAACAAATAATGCGCCTAAAATAATATTTCCCCGGAATTTTAACAATTTTAACATCCCCGAAGTTTTCATCCTCTCCCGGCCTAAAGTTGAAAAAATTATAAGACCGCTTTGCCGCCAGGGATACAATTCAACCGCCCCGAAGACGCCCGGACATACTATCCGGAAGGTTCATCGCCCTGCTGCTGAAGGAAGGGGCGTACGCCCCTGATTTCCGGGAGATGGCCCTGACAGATGCTGAAACTGCCTTCCCGGGAGGGAGAAATATTCATGCCCCGGTTTTTATTCCAGAAGGCCGGCAGGCATTTCCTGAAGAGTTCTTATTCTGAACGTTCTTACCAGAAGCTCACCCCCTTCCGACTGCAGCTGAATTTTCCCGGAGGTGAGCGGAACAACATTCCCGTTTTCCATTGTCCCGGTTTTTTGATTCACCATGACTGTTTGGCCGTTAATGACATGAACAGCTGTCCGGTCAAAACAGTACAAATCAACGGTATTCCATTCTCCAGCAGGGTTTTCAGCATCCTTCCCTTTTTGAATCATGGGGCCGTTAAATTCCCTTCCGAACTTTTTCACGGCACCGTTTTCTGAAAACCTGAAACCGTCTTCAACTTCTTCTACCGAAGTTTCGCAGGTCGTGTTGTTCATCAGGTAGGTGTCACCCAACCGGCCATGCATTAACTGGCATTCAATGTTCACCATCCAGGTTTCGTGGGCTTCGCCGAATTCACCGAAACTGTGGTAAAGCAACCCGCTGTTCCGCTGGGTATAAACCTCATCACCCCATTTATAAACCAGCTGCAGATGATAATTGGAAAAGGTATCCCGGGTAGCCAGCGAACCATTAATTTCGCCCGATATGCGCAAAAGCTTTTCACCGTTTTCCTCCACAACAGAAAAAACCTTTTCGGTGGTGGCTTTCCCGGCAAGTTCCTCAAATCCGTCCAGCGGAGTGCCTAGGTATTTATCCCAGTTATCAAGGTTTTCTCCGTTGAAAAGGGGTTGCCAGGGCGCTTCCCGCTGGCAGGATGAGACGGCCAGTATGGCCAGGGCAAAAAAGAAGAAAATTACGGATAATCTCATTTTTTTATAGTTTTAATTTTTAATAAAGCAGCGTTTGATAGATTTTCCGGGGGAAGGGGTGCATAAACTCCCGAAGGCTCCGCCGGACTGTCTTATTTAAATTTTGACCTGTTCAGGAATACTCACCAGATCCCGGGGTTCCTGTAAGTAACCGTCCGGACTCACCGGGACTTTTACAATATTTTCAGTCGGTATATAAAAAAACTGCCCTTTGCAGGACAGTCTTAACATGTTAAAATCAAAAAAATTCCTAAGCTGTTTCGGCAACGAGCTCCTTTGCCCGCTCCAGGATTGCCGTATCATCAAGGAGAACAATCCCCCCATTGGGGCCTGGTTCCATATGGATCCCAACTGCTGCGCCATTGGTGTAGTTTGCGCCTCCAAAATAATTCCTGACGGTTTCTTCAGAGAGGTGAAACTCCCGGGCAATCTTCTTTATTGAACCGTCAGGTAAACTGTCTTTGATCTTTCGCAGCTCGTTAAATGTGATTTTGCGCTCCATAATGCTAAAATTTTATTTTGCAGTTTTACAATAGAAAAAAACACGTCTGAACATGTAAAAATAAAATTAATCTATTAATAATGTATACTTAAAAGGAGCTGATTTTTTACCCATCCCCTCCTTTTGAGAAAATACGAAATTTCATGCAAAAATGTTTGCTTTTATAAAACACTGTATTTGAGAAAACAAAGGGGCTGCCAGAAGGCAGGTGATTCAAAAAAACGCATAAAATAATTAACTTTTTTTAAGAATTCCCTGCCGGTGTGTTGCAATCAGCGTACCAGCTTAAGTTGCACGGAAAGCTCATTCCCCGGCAAAAAACGATTCCCCTTTTTGTTTAAAGGCTATTGGGAAGGTTTCTCCAGGCAGTCGTAGACGGCCTGATGCAAGGCAGGCCGGATATTCAGCTCAAATAATTTTCCATTGTTGCGGGTAGGGTAGACCCGGTTGGACAAAAAGATAAAAACCAGCTCATAATCCGGATCGGCCCAGGCAAATGTGCCGGTATAACCGCTATGCCCAAAACTGTTTTTGCTGGCTCCGGGGGCGGGATAAGCCTCGTCCAGGGGTTTTTTATGATTGTCGATATAAGGTTTGTCAAATCCGAGGCCCCGGCGATTTTTATTCCCGGGGTACTGTATCCTTGTAAATTCATTCACCGTCGCTTCGGAAATAAACCTTTTCCCTCCGTAATATCCCTTCTGAAGCAACATCTGAAAAAGCTTTGCCAGATCGTTTGCGGTCCCGAAAAGTCCGGCATTTCCGGAAACGCCACCCATCATTGCCGCCCCCTCATCATGTACAAAGCCCCATAGTTTCTCCTGCCTGAAAAAATCATCGATTTCGGTGGGAACAATTCTTGACCGGGGGAAATGCCGGTAAGCGTTATAGGTAACCGTTCCGGCCCCCAGCGGGGAATAAAACACCGATTTCAGGTATTCGTCATAGGGCTGGCCCGTTAATTTTGTAATAATGGCGGGAAAGAGATAAAAACTCAGTCCGGAATATTTATACTTTTTCCGGGAGTATAATTCCGAAGTCCGGATGGTATCAAACATGGCCTCCCGGAAACCTGAATTCATGTACAGATGTTCCGAAACCCTGATATCAAAATCAGGGGTGGGATGCTGCTTAAAAACTTTCCGGCTGAGCCGGCCCTTTTCATCGACGGCCATCTGCCAGAAAGAGATCCAGGCCTCCAGTCCGGCCTGATGCGCCAACACCTCCCGCACGGTCAGTTTTTCCTTGTCGGTTCCTTTAAAGTCGGGCCAGTAGGTGCTCAGGGGTACATCCAGCTTCATTTTGTCCTCATCGAACAATTTCATCAATGGAAGCAAGGGGCCGGTTACTTTGGTTAAAGAAGCCAAGTCGTAAATGTTATCCGGTTCCACCTTTTTCTCCCTTTCATAGGTATGAAACCCGTAACATTTATGCAAAATGACATTTCCCTTATGGGCGATCAGGACCTGGCATCCCGGGTAGGCCTCCTTTTTGATTCCCAGAAGTGCCAGGGAATCAATTTTTTGATGAATATCAGCGGCATCCAGTCCTGTCTCTGCAGGGATGGAATACCCCAGCGAGCCGTTCTTTTTTAGCGGGGTCCCGTCATTGCATTTAAACCGTTCGTCAATGGTAACCGGAAGCCTTCCCGTGGCATCAAAAGCCCCAAAAATAAGTTGTGCCGACAGTTCCTGGGGCAACACATCATCCTGGTAAGCCAGGATCAACCCGGCAGCATGATGAATGTTTTCAAAATGTTTCAGGGCATAGGCATTTCCAAAGAATACTCCAATGGTCCTGTTTTCCCGGATAATATCCGCGGCCGCTTGCCGCTGGATGGGGGTTGTTCCGTACATTCCTGAAGGGTAAATGTGAATCCCCTGAATGCCGGCGATCACCAGGTCATAGTTTTCAAGTTTGCCCCGCAGGCGGGCCAGATCGTTTTCTGAAGCATTTTTCCCCAGCCAGTAATGATCGATAGCCGTATATTTTTCCAGCATTTTCTGAAAGGGCGAGACGGTTTCTGCGCCAATCATCACCGAGGCAATTTTTTTATTTCCTGGTTCCGGGACAGGCAAAAGATCCCCTTTTTTCAAAACCGTCATGGATCCCTTGACCAGTTTCCGGACAGTAACCTCATACGAGGGGGCATTCAGCCGGGCGGTAAGCTCTTTTGCCACGGCCGGTTCATAACTTTGCAGTCCGCTCCAGCGTTTAAGGGCCAGGATCCTGCGGCATTTTTCGTCAATTTCCTCCATGGTAATGGCTCCCCGGGCCACCGCCTCCTTTACAGATGCAACGGCCTTCTCCAGGTCAGGCACAAACTCCACCAGGTCGTTTCCCGCCTTCAGCGCTTTCAGAGCGATGTCCCCCTCCCCTGTTTGCACTCCTCTCATGTTCAGTGCATCGGTAACGACAAGCCCCTGAAATCCAATCTCCTTCCGCAGGTAATCATTGATAATACTGCCGGACAGCGAGGAGGGGGTTCCGGAAGGATCCAGGGAAGGCACATCCAGGTGGGCCGACATGATGCCCGTAATCCCCCGTTCAGCAAGGTAACGGAAAGGGAAACTTTCCAGCCGGTCGAGGCGCTCTTTTGAATGACGAAGAACAGGCAGTTCCTTGTGTGAATCGGTCCGGGTATCGCCATGCCCCGGAAAATGCTTGGCTACAGGGATTACACCGGCATCCTGCAAACCACTGGCAAAATACCATGCTTTTTGCGATACATTGATCTTATCCTCCCCAAAAGACCGGAAATTGATGACCGGATTGTCCGGATTGGTATTCACATCGGCAACAGGGGCAAAATTCATGTGAATTCCCATCTGTTTCATCTGCTCCGCCACATCCTTTCCCATCTGATAAACCCAGGTGGTATCCCGGACAGCACCCAGGGCCTGCGCATAAGGATACCGCATCGTGCTGTCAATGCGCATGGGGAGGCCCCATTCGGCATCAACAGCAACCAGAAGGGGAACATCCGAATGTTCCTGTAAACGGTTGATCCACCGGACGGTTTTTGCCGGACTCCCCTGCATCACCAGGATCCCTCCCGGTTTTAACCGGCGGATCTGTTCTGTCTTTTCCTTTAACACCGCCTCGCCCTGCCGGGGATAAACCGGGACCATCATCAACTGGGCAATCTTCTCTCCAACGGTCATCTCCTCCATTCGCTCCTTTACCCAAAAATCGGCCGTGAGTCCCATAAAAGGCGGATCATCCGGGATTGCAGGAGCTTCAGCCACCAACCGGCCAGCGGGAGTCAAAAGCAAAACAAAAAGAGCGTATATAATATTTTTCTTACTTTGCATGGCAGCTTCTTTAAAACATCTAATTCAAAGGGCATAAAAATATCAAAAAACAGGCGATTTTTACATGCAGGACGACAATCAAAACCTTCCGGGGATCATTTTTTTTTAAAAACAACAGACCAGATGAATAAAATGAGGAAACTTAATCCTTTTATCCACTCCCGTTTACGAATTTACTTCCTATTTTTGTACCCGGTGAAACGGCATCTTTTGCACCTGAAAAAAAGTGAATGAAGGAATGAATCGAATCGTTATCGGACTATCGGGTGGAGTTGATTCCAGCGTTGCGGCCTACCTGTTAAAGCAGCAGGGACATGACCTGGTGGCCCTTTTCATGGTAAACTGGCACGAGCGGACAGGAACATTGACCAGTGCGTGCACCTGGGAAGAAGATGCCCTCATTGCACGGATGGTGGCAAAAAAACTAAATATTCCCTTCCACATTGTTGATCTGAGCCAAATGTACAAAAAACGGATAGTCGACTATATGTTTTCGGAGTACCAGGCCGGACGGACACCCAATCCGGATGTCCTTTGTAACCGTGAAATAAAATTTGACACCTTTCTGGACGAAGCAGAGAAATACGATACCGCTTACGTAGCCACGGGGCACTATTGCCGAAAAAGCACAACAACGGTGGAGGGGCGAACCCTATACCGCCTCCTTGCAGGGAAGGATACCAACAAAGACCAAAGCTACTTTCTTTGCCAACTCAATCAAGAGCAGCTGTCCAAGGCCCTTTTTCCCATCGGTCATCTTACCAAACCAGAAGTAAGAAAAATTGCCCGGGAACAAAACCTTCCTTCCGCCGAACGGAAAGATTCACAGGGCATTTGTTTTGTCGGAAAAGTGGACCTCCCCACCTTCCTGCAACAAAAATTACAACCCCAAAAGGGCAATATCATTGAAATTCCGGCAAAATTCATGGCCCCAAAAAAACAGGTTGAAAAGACGGAGGAGAACTACCGGAAATTATGTTTTCCGTTCCCCTATAAACCATGGAACGGTAAGGTTATCGGTGAACACCGCGGAGCCCATTTTTTTACAATCGGCCAACGGAAAGGGCTGAACGTAGGGGGACACCAACAGCCACTTTTTGTCCTGGGGACCGATGTTGAACGGAACATTGTTTACGTGGGCGAGGGGCAGGACCACCCCGGATTGTACCGCCCCGGCCTTTTTATTCCTGCAAAAGATGTGCACTGGATACGCCCCGACATGAAAACCAACCCCGGCGAAAAACTGGAATGTTTCCTGCGCATCCGCTACCGGCAACCCCTTGAAAAAGGGATTCTCCATCAAAAAAATGAAGGGATCTATATTCTGTTTGAAAATGAACAACGGGGGATTGCTGCCGGGCAGTTTGCTGCCTGGTATCTGGACAAAGAATTGATCGGATCGGGTGTAATTGCATAGAATATCTTAAATTCGCGAAAAATAACGAACCATGATTAAATCGATGACCGGATTTGGCAGGACCGAATTCGAAGTAAATAATAAAAAGATCACCCTGGAGATAAAATCGCTGAACAGCAGGCAAATTGACATCAATGTGCGCATCCCGGCGCTTTACCGCGAAAAAGAGATCGAGATCAGAAAGGCCCTTTCCGAAAAGCTGATTCGCGGGAAAATTGATTTTTTGATCTACATGGAAAACCATGGAGAAGAATCCAATTCAAAAATCAATGAACCCATATTAAAAAGTTATTTTGAACATCTCCGGAAAATCAGCGAGGACCTTGACCTTGAAACGGATCAAAGAACACTTCACGCATCCCTGAAACTTCCGGATGTTGTAAAAACCGAGTATGAAACCCTCGAAGAAGAAGAATGGCAGGTAATTAAAGATCATATCCATGAAACACTATTGGAAATCGACCAGTTCAGGGAAAGGGAAGGAAAAGCAATGGAAACCGACATTAAAGCAAACACCGACAGCATCCGGAAGCTGCTGAAAAAAATCGATCCCTTTGATACACAACGGATTGATACCGTCAAAAACCGTCTCACGGAAAGTCTGAAGAAACTGAACCTCAACGACAACCAGGATGAAAACCGGTTTGAACAGGAGCTGATCTATTACCTTGACAAAATGGATATGAATGAGGAAAAGGTGCGCCTTGAAAACCATTGCAATTATTTCCTCGAGACGTTGGCCCAGCCCGCACCCAATGGAAAAAAACTAAACTTTATCTCCCAGGAAATGGGCAGGGAAATAAACACCATCGGGTCAAAAGCCTACGAAAGCAACATCCAGCGCATTGTGGTCCAGATGAAAGATCATCTGGAACGGATAAAAGAACAATTGCTGAATATTTTATGAATGAAAGGCAAACTCATCATATTCTCAGCCCCTTCGGGATCCGGAAAAACAACGATCGTAAAACACCTGCTCCGCAAAAATCCCGGACTGTGCTTTTCGGTTTCGGCCACCAGCCGTGAACCCAGGGCCGGTGAATCGGACGGAAAAGATTACTATTTCCTGAGCGAAGCGGCATTCCGGAAAAAAATCCGGAATGATGAATTCCTTGAATGGGAAGAAGTCTACCCGGGGATCTTTTATGGTACCATGAAAAGTGAGGTGGAACGAATCCGGAATGAAGGGAAACACGTTGTTTTTGATGTGGATGTTGTCGGCGGACTTAACATCAAAAAATATTACGGAGATGAAGCCCTCGCGGTTTTTATCCGCCCCCCCTCGGTGGAGGAACTTCGAAAACGCCTGCAGGCACGTTCCACAGAACCGGAGGAAAAAATCAACATGCGGGTGACCAAAGCCAAAGAAGAGCTCTCCTATTCCGGAAAGTTCGATACGGTGCTGGTCAACGACAATCTGGAAGAAGCAAAAAAAACGGCAGAAAAGATCACCACCGGTTTTCTCTCCCGGCATCCCTCCTGAGGGACATCTTTTTCCGGAGCAAAAAAACAGAACGGCAAAAACAAAAAAACATGTAATCCGAATGGATAAAACGGCATCTAAACCCTATCCTCCAAAGGAGATCCTCCTCTATTTTGGCTCTTTCAACCCGATTCACATCGGGCACCTGGTCATTGCTAATTACATGGTGGAATTTACCCCACTTGATGAACTCTGGTTTGTCGTTACTCCTCATAATCCTACAAAAAAAAAGAACAACCTTTTAAACGATTTCGACCGGCTTGAAATGGTGCACCAGGCGGTTTTCGATGATGACCGGCTGAAGGTCTGCGATATTGAATTTCACCTTCCAAAACCCAGTTTTACCGTAGACACCCTGGCTTACCTGAAAGAGCGGCATCCTCAAAAGCAATTCAAGATACTAATCGGTTCGGATAACCTGGAGAATTTTCACAAATGGAAAAACTATGAAACCATTTTGAAAAATTTTGGGGTGGTTGTATACCCGCGGCAAGGTTTTGACAAATCCCAAATCCATCCCCACAAAAACCTGCTGATTGCCGAGGGAGCGCCCCGGATCGAAATTTCCTCTTCCTTTATCCGGAAAGCCATCCGGAAAGGAAAGAATGTAAGGCATTTTTTAGCCCCAAAAACATGGGAGTACATTGACAGGATGGGGTTTTACCGTTAATTCCGTCAATAAAAACATCCCCGTAACCCGGGTGAAGCTCCTTTACGGATCTCCCTTCACAAATGCGGATTACAAAGCCCTTCAGCAGGAAACACGGGAAACGATCGATTCCATGCTGAAATCGCTGCAGGAAAAAATCAACCCTTGATTTTATTCTTTCTTTTAAACCAATAAAAAACCGGGATTCCCGAAAGGGCAGTCACAATGGCAATCGTCGACTCCAGGGGTTTTTCAAAATAGGCAAGAAACAACATCGCCATTCCTGAAAAAATATAAATGAGGTGTACCCAGGGATAGCCGGGGAGTTTCAATTTGCTCTTCCCCTCCTTCCGGAGTTTAAAAACTCCGATCACGGCCAAAATCGGGAATATTCCCAGTGAAAATCCCATATAGGCCAGAATTTGTTCGAAGGTCCCCGACAAAACCAATACGATGGCGATCGCACTTTGCAAAAGCAGGGCATTTTGCGGCACCTTAAATTTTGGATGTACTTTTGAAACAAATTCAAAGAAATACCCGTCCCGTGACATGGAGTAATAAACCCGGGGGCCCAGGATAATAAATGCGCTGAGCGAAGAGAAAAGCGCAAATGAGATCAGCAGCGAAATGACCGTTTCAGCAATCCCTCCAAAGGCATTTCCGGCAGCCCTGCCCCCGATTTCGGGTTCCCCGGCCATTTGTCCGGCAGGAATGGCATAAACAAAAAACAGATTGATCAGGAGATAAAGCAATGTGACAATCCCGGTGGAGATGAGCAGCGAACGGGGAATCACCTTCATCGGATTTTTAATTTCAGAACCGATATAGGTGGCGGAATTCCAACCGCTGTAGGCAAACATGATAAACATGAGGGAAAGGCCGATGGATTTCCATCCGGCAAAATCAAATGAAAAAGGCGAACCACTTTTTACATTCTGGAAGCTTCCCTCCCCGAAAAAGAAACCGGCAAAGACCAGGCCTGCCACCAACAAAATTTTCAACAGGGTGAGTGCATTTTGAACGCGGGCACCCAGGACCATTCCGCGGGCATGAAGGAGGGAGAAAACAATGATTACCAGAATGGCCAGCAATTTGCTGAATATTCCGGGGGTGATGAAATCCTCCAACAGCAGCCATGATTGAAATCCGGGAAATGCCCAAACAAAATATTTGCTAAAACCTATGGCTGATGCGGCAATAGGTGCCGAGAACCCAACAATGAGCGACAACCAACCGCTTAAAAAGCCCGGCAGGGGATGAAATAACTTGGATATAAAAAAATACTCACCGCCTGCCTCCGGATAGGAGGCTCCCAGCTCCCCAAAAGCAAGGGCACCGCAAAAGGCAATGAGCCCGCCCACCAGCCAAAGAGAGAGCATGACCACCGGATTTCCCAAAAAACCCATCAAAAAACCGGTGGTCGTAAAAATTCCCGCCCCAATGATATTGGCAACAACAATATTGATGACCGGGAAAAGCCCCAGTTTCCGCTCCAGATGAACGCCCTGAAAATTCAAATCTTATTCGGTTTTTCTGCTCTTTTGTAACTCATGGAAATGCCCGCACGACTCTCCTGATGGAAAACCGTTTCATAATGGTCAAGTTCCTTCACATATTCCAAAAAATCCATGATGCCGGGGATGCGCATCGATGCATTATGTGCCGTAAAACAGCCTCCCACTTTCAGCTTGGGATCCATCGCAATAAAATAGTTCTTATACCAGTATTTATCGGCATCGCTGAAAACAAAATCGTACTTCCCTTTCAATCGCGGGACCAATTCATGGGCATCCCCCAGCCGCGCATCAATGTAATCCTCGATGCCGGCTTTCTTAAAATTGGCCCTGGCCTTCAGGTACCGGACTTTATCAATCTCAATGGTGATCAGCTTCCCGCCCGTTTTACTCAAAGCCCATGCCATCCAGATCGCTGAATGCCCCGTGGAGGTGCCAATCTCCACGGCTCTTTTGTAATCATGCTCAATGATCAAATCATACAAAATGCGGCCATCGGAAAGCGACACATTCATATCGCGCCAGTTACTGGCATTCTCTTCCAAAAATGCTTTTATGCGACGGTCAAGTTTATTTTCAACCTCCGGATACTGGGCGTGTACAAAAAAGACCAAAAGACTAAAAATTACCAGAAACCCGTATTTTAACTTCATATGAATAAAATTTGAATAAATATTTATAACGAACTATTTAAATTCCGAAAAATTGGGAAGCTTTCTGATTCCTCTTTTCATTTTGCCTAAAGATAAAAAAAATGGGACAAACCACTCCGGAAGGCGGTTTGAATCATAAAGAAAATTCTATTTTTGCAATAAAAGAGAACAAAGCATTCACCCTATGAGACTGATCATTATCCTTCTGACATTCATTCATGCATTTATCCACCTTTTTGGATTTTTTAAGGCATTTGGAATTGCTGAAATGAAAGAACTCTCCCTGCCTGTTTCCCGGCCCATGGGGGTATTGTGGCTGGTGGCTTTCCTCATGCTCCTTTTTATAGCCGTTGCCTTCTGGCTCAGATTCAGCCATTGGTGGATTATTGGTTTTGCCGCTGTTGCCCTTTCGCAGTTTCTTGTAATATTTTTCTGGAGCGATGCCCGCTGGGGCACCCTTCCCAATGTAATAATTCTGATAGCAGTCGTCATGGCTTTCTCCGGTCACGCATTCAGTCAAAAGATCCGGAATGAACGGGAAGCGATGGCCGGGCGCGTGAAGTCCTTTAAGAACCATGCGATAACCCAGGAAGAGCTGGACAACCTTCCGGAACCGGTAAAAAAATGGCTGACAGCATCCGGTGTGGAAGCAGGAACGGAAAAAATAAGCACCGTCCGCTTAAAACAAAAAGCACAATTGAAGCTTAAGCCGGAACAAAACGACTGGTACGATGCGGAAGCAGAACAGTTTTTCACCGTAAATCCTCCGGCTTTTTCCTGGACGGTCAACCTGAAAATGTCCCCGCTGGCCCGCATTAAAGGAAGGGACAAATTTACCGGGGGGTCGGGTGAAATGCAGATCAAAATGAATTCCCTTGTCAACATCGTAAAGGAGACAGGCGATAAAATCGACGAAGGGAGCCTGCAACGGTTTCTCGGGGAGATCGTTTGGTTTCCCACAGCTGCTGTCCACCCCGGTATCCGCTGGGAAACGGTTGACTCCCTTACGGCCCGGGCATCCCTGACTGTGGGAGGCACCAAAGGATCCGGAACATTTTTCTTCAGCGAAACGGGGGATCTGAAAAAATTTACCGCCCTCCGTTACAAGGGAAATGAAGCCGGTGCGGAGCGCCACCAATGGATCATCACAGTTAAAGAAACCAAAGCGATCAACGGCCTTCGCATCCCATTTAAACTGGAGTCGACCTGGATCCTGGAAGAGGGCCCATGGACCTGGCTCGACATGGAAATAACCAAAATCGATTACTATCCTGCACTGACCCGCTAAAAAAAACCTGCAGCTTTTCCATATTCATCGTATATTTTCTATTTTCGCACTTTATTTAAATAAATCAGGGTTCCCGTTATCAAGGAGAAAAAAACAGGGAATGAATGAAACAAGTAGGGCAATCAGCGATCGCAAAAGAGCCGGATTATTTTCCATACGGGTTGCCTGAATCTTCAACGAAAGTTTTAAAAAGAAACGAATGAAACAAAGAATCACTTTTCTTTTACTGATCACTCTATTACTTGTTCTCCTGGTTTTAAAAAACCAGCATATTTCATCTTCCCCCGGCCCTGAAAACGAACAAGAAACCAAATTTCAGCCTGTTACGCCAGAACCACCCCTGCCTCCCGAAATTGAAGGGGTCATAAAAGAATATGACCGGTGGCTGACCCGGGAAATAAAAAATTCAGGAACCGTCGGGGCTGCCGTTGCTGTCGTGTATAAAAACCGGGTGGCCCTCCTGAAAAACTTCGGGGTAAAAAAAGCAGGCACATGTGACTCCATTGACAACCATACAATTTTCCGGTTGGCTTCGGTCTCCAAAACCATCACCGGTGTGCTGGCAGGCATTCTGGAAGATGAACAAACCCTCCGGCTCGATGACAAAGTGATCGACTACCTCCCCGGCTTCCGGCTTAAAAGTCCGGAAAGCACCTCCGGACTTACCATCCGCAACCTTTTAAGCCACACCTCCGGACTGATACCACATGCCTATGACAACATGGTTGAAGGGAAAGTTCCCGTCCGGAACATTATGCAAGTACTTGATGAAGTGGATCTTTCAGCCCGCCCCGGAGAGATCTACAGCTACCAGAACGTCATGTTCAGCCTGATCGATACCATCCTGACGGTTAAGACCTCCAAAAACTACGGGGAACAGGTCCGGGAAAAAGTTTTTCTGCCCTTTGGCATGAACGATGCCTCCACCGATTTTCATTCGTTCCAATCAAGCGACAACAAAGCCTTCCCCCATGTCCGCGGAAAAGGGAAATACTGGCCCCTGCGGTTAAATGACCGGTACTACAGCACTGCTCCGGCAGCCGGAGTGAATGCCAGCATTTCCGACATGGCCCGCTTTTTACAGGCCCTTTTAAAGGATGAACCCGCGGGAGTGGACAAAGAGATCCGCCAGGCGGTATTCACTCCCCAGGTGATTTCTCCTTTATCCCGCCGGTACCTTAACCACTGGGAAGGGGTGGATTCAAAACAATATGCCATCGGGTGGCGGATTATCGGGTACAAGGGCCGTAAAGTTGCTTATCATGGCGGATATGTTCAGGGATACAAAGCAGAAATTGCTTTGTGTGAAAAAGAGCATACAGGGATTGTTTACCTGACCAACGCTCCCAACAAAACAGCCTCAAAAACAGTTCCCCGGTTTCTTGATTTCCTTTTTGAAACAACAGATCAACGGCAGCTCCTGACCCAAAAACCGGGAAAAAAAGATCCCCCTTCCAGACTCAAGAAATGGCCCAATCCCTCAGGAAGTTGAATAAGAAAGGCCATGCCCGTTTCATGCCTCCATTTTGACATGGATATGCCGGATCATCAGCCACGCACATACAATTGTTATAATGTTTATTGTTGGAATAATAAATATGACAGGAATAACATTCACCCCATTAATGGCCATTGCAATGATTTTGGCGGTCAATGCCGTCATTAACAATGAAAGAAAAACAATGTAAACTGTTCCGAAAAGAAGTCCGGCTGGCTTCTTATTAAGAAGTAAAAAGCCGGCAACAAAAGAAAGAGGTAATAATAAACCAAGATCAAATCCCTGGACAATGAGGGTGGTGTAATGCTGGAGTTCAACCGGAAAAATGGTTCCATCGATCAGGGGCGGAATTACCATGCTTAACCAAAGAAATCCGATCAGAATGGAATTGACAATAAGAAACCAACCTGTAAATTTACACGGTGCCTTATGGGAAAAAAACTCCGGCACCCTTAAAATATCAAAAGACCAAAGCGAAAGGAACAATCCGAAAAATGATAATCCCAACAACAAAACATATCCCAGGAACATAAAATTATACATTGCCATGGCGGTATAGAATAAAAAGGTAACCAGGAAATACCCCAGAATTCCACTTAATAAAAAATGAGCCCGGATGGATTTTCTGCGGAATCCGATAAGTGCTACCAGCAAAAGAGGAATTCCTATAAACAATGTAACAAAATCCTGGGCAATTCCCTGAATAGCGACATCTGCCGACATGTGCTGATAAACCCCCTTCCCATAGATATCCACGACCTGTCCCCGGATGGATTCATACGAATAAGCCCCCTCACCCTGAGCGGAAAAGATCCCGAAAGATGTGGTCACTGCTGAAACGAGGGCGATGAGCATCACAATGATTGAAATGGTATTTTTTTGCTTCATTGGAAAAAATGTAAGTTTTCGTACCAAAAGAAATTACGGAAGAAAGATGCATCAGTAAAGGAAGCTGCTTCCTCCAAGGAACTCCCGCAGGAGAGAAGTTGGGGGTATTTCTCCATCGTCAAGGGGTTTAAAATAGGAAAGAAATTTAAGGAGTCTGGAGGACTCGGCATATTCCAACTGATTTTCAAGCACCTGCTTCAGCAAGGGATCGGCGTATTTTTTCAGCACCGCCAGTTCATAGAGGGTGGCCGAATTAAACATCACTTCGGCATTTTCCTGATAAGGAAAGATGTTTCGCTCTTCACCGCGCCGCACCGAAGGCCAGCGCTTGATGGTTTCGGCCGCTCCGTACCCCCGGTACTTGCTGTCGCGGATAATGCGCCGGATGAGCCGGTTATCGGAGGTTGAAATGTGGGTATGTTCATCAAAGGATATCTGTGTAAGTACGGAAATGAAAATCCGGTAAATTTTTTCCTCCCGGATTTCGGGAATGAGGCGGGGATTCATCCCGTGAATGCCCTCGATGATCAGCACATCCCCCTCACTCAGCCGCATCCGGTCCCCGTTCATATACCGCTTTCCGCGGTGAAAATCGAACTGCGGTAACTGCACCTCTTTTCGTCCAAGCAGGTCCAGCAGTTGTTCGTTAAAAAAAGCAATATCAATGGCCCCAATGGCTTCAAAATCATAATTGCCGTGTTCGTCGCGCGGGGTATGTTCCCGGTCGACAAAATAGTTATCGAGCGAAATCTGGTAGGGCCGCAACCCGTTCACCGCAAGCTGTACCCCCAGCCGCTTGCTGAAAGTGGTTTTCCCGGAAGCCGACGGACCGGCCACCAGAATCACTTTTACATCCCCGTTTCGTTCATAAATCCGGTTGGCAATTTCAGCAATCTTTTTTTCATGCAATGCCTCGGCAATCTTAATGATATCCCCGCCCTGTCTTTTAAGGGTAAAGTCATTGAGGTGACTGATGGTCGAAACATTTAACAGCTGTGCCCAGTCCTTGTGTTCCTCATAAATATGAAACAGTTTCTTTTGCTCAGGAGCTTCCTGCAGTTCATCTAAATTTTCGGGATCGGGTATTTTCAGCAACAATCCGTCGAAATATTTTTCCAGATCAAAAGTGGAAATATAGCCAGTGGAGGGAAGCAGGTGTCCGTAAAAATAATTTCCCAGATCTCCCAGAAAATAAAGGCTCGAAAACAGGTGTCCCTGTTGCTCAAAAAGCCGGGCTTTCTCCAGGAGTCCCTCTTGCTGCAAATGTTCAATCGCCGCCTCAGTAAGCAATCCCTCCTTAACAAAAGGAATGTCCCGGGCAATCAATTTCCGGATCTCTGTTTTTATCAGGTCAATATCGGGTTGGGTAATCTCTCTGCCAAAACCGGTGAGCTCACAAAAATATCCGTTGGAGATCCCTTTCTGAATGCGCAGGGAGACATGGGGGTAGACAGCTTTCAGCGCCACATGAAATGCAAAAATAAGGCTCCGGATATACATGCGGATTCCATCCGGATGCGAAATATCAAAAAACTCCACCTGCTTGGTTTTCACAAGGCAAAATGAAAGTTCCCGTACCTGATGGTTCACAATGGCTCCGCAGACCCTGTTTTTCAACTGAATATTGAGGTCACGGCTGATCTCAAGCAGGGATGTACCCATGGGGTAGGTATGCTTTGAACGGGTATTGTGGCAAAAGATTTCAATATTCTTCATGTTCTTTTGGTTGAGCAAATTGCTGGATTATATCAATAAGCCGGTCCGGTTATTCATACAAGCCGGCCATTAACCTGTCGGTAAAATTACGAATTTGTCCGGTTTTAACCGAAGGTTTTATGAATACATACCGGTGTGGCCCTGTTTCATCATCCTCCCAGGTATTGCTGCCATCAGGTGCTACCCTGCAGTGCCCCCTGACAGAAGAGAAAAAAGCCTTTCCTTCCGGGATCAGCTGAAGTACAGCGATCTGATCCCAGCTCTGCCGACCTGAAAATCCGTTATACAGTTCATATCCGCGATAAACCGGATGTTCGGGTGAAAGTTGCTCTTTCAGCCAGTTCCCGCCGGTGATGATCTGATTTCCAACCTCCCATCCGCAAAAAACAACATCTTTTTCCCAGTGGTCCACACAATAATTGGTCGACCGGGGATCCGGACGGTAAAAATTGGCCTCTTTACCCTTTGGAAAGTGCCCGCCCATGCACACCCATTTTTTTACCTTCTCCTTCACCAGGTCCGCTCCGTTCAGGGGTGAAATCCCATCCGCCGCCGACCGGAGCAGCCCCTGCAAACTGCTCAAATGGCCAATGGTCAGTATTACCACCGGCTCACCCCGGTTTTCCGCCAGGATGCGGCGGTACAATTTCACAGCATCTTCTGCCTCTTTCCAGGAATTCATTCCGGAGGGAAACTCAGCCGCAATCTGTCTGGTATACCGGGAATGATTGTTCAGCTCCTCCTGGTTTTTCAGAAATCCCACGGGGATGTCAGGATATCCGAAAAAAGCATTTATGGATGCAGCGCATACGGGGGCCCACGGGTCATCGCTTGTAACAACAACACCTGCCAGTTCGATCCTGCAGACTTCGTGAAGATTTAACAACATGGCCAAAGCTCCCACATCATCCACATCGGAATCCAGGTCCGTGTCCAGGATCACTTTGACCGGTTCCTGCTCACCGGGAGAAAGTCCATAAACTTTGTGGTAAAAAACAAAAACCAATAAAAAAAAGGGAAGAAAAAAAGGGAAGAAAAATTTGGAAATGAATCGCATAAAAAGAGTATTTTGGATTCTTTAATTATCCTGGTGATGGGTTAGGACAAAAACGGGTATCCTGAATCATTTGGAATAATCCCGTTTTATAAACATATAAACGCATCAATCGAAATTTTATTCCCGCCTCAGGAAATTTCCTCCCGCAAAAATCTGGCGGTATAGGATTTTTCATGCATCGCCACTGTTTCGGGCGTTCCCGTACAAAGGACCTCCCCGCCGTTTTTGCCCCCATCGGGCCCCAGATCAATGATATGGTCAGCCACTTTTATCACATCCATATTGTGCTCGATGACAATGACGGTATTTCCCTTGTTTACCAGCTTGTTCAACACTTCGAGCAGTACCCGGATATCTTCAAAATGCAGGCCGGTTGTGGGTTCATCCAGAATGTACAGGGTTTTCCCGGTATCCCGTTTGGCGAGTTCAGCCGCAAGCTTGACCCGTTGTGATTCGCCGCCCGACAAGGTAGTTGATGATTGTCCCAGCGTGATGTAGCCCAATCCCACTTCCTGCAGGGTTCTGAGTTTCGCAACAATGGAGGGGATGCTTTCAAAGAATTCCACTCCCTCATTAATGGTCATTTCCAGCACATCGCTGATGGATTTTCCTTTATACCTGACCTCCAGGGTTTCGCGATTGTATCTTTTCCCGTTGCATTTATCGCAATGGACATAAACATCGGGCAGAAAATTCATCTCAATAAGCTTAACCCCGCCGCCCTGACACGCTTCACACCGTCCTCCCTTAACGTTGAATGAAAACCGGCCCGGTTTGTATCCCCGGATCTTCGCTTCCGGAAGTTGGGCAAACAGGCTGCGGATATCCGAAAACACCCCGGTATAGGTTACCGGGTTAGAGCGGGGTGTGCGGCCTATGGGCGACTGATCGACCCGGACCACCTTATCGACATGCTCCAGTCCCTCCACGGTTTGGTAGGGCAATGGGTCCTGTACGGACTTATAAAAGTGCTGGCTCAGGATGGGTTGCAGGGTATCATTGATCAGGGTTGACTTGCCGCTTCCCGAGACCCCGGTCACACAAATGAGTTTCCCGAGTGGAATGTCGACCGTCAGATTTTTCAGGTTATTGCCCCGGCATCCCGTCATCTTTAAAAATTTCCCGCTCCCTTTCCGGCGGGTGGAAGGAACCGCAATCTGCCGGATGTTATTCAGGTAATCCGAAGTGAGGGTTCTCGTTTCCAGCACCTGTTCCGGTTTCCCGGCCGCAACCACCTCTCCCCCGTGCCTTCCGGCATGAGGTCCCATATCAATAAGCCAGTCGGCATGCAGCATGGTATCCTTGTCATGCTCCACCACAATAATGGAGTTGCCCGAATCGCGTAACTGCTCAAGGGCATGAATCAGTTTCAGGTTATCGCGGTGATGGAGCCCAATGCTTGGTTCATCAAGGATATAAAGCACATTCACCAACTGAGAACCGATCTGGGTGGCCAGGCGGATGCGTTGCGATTCTCCTCCCGACAAACTTTTAGCGGGACGGTCAAGGGAAAGGTATTCCAATCCCACCCCCAGCATAAATCCCAGCCGGTCGCCGATCTCCTTGATCACCTCATGACCGATCTTTCGCTGCCGCTCCGTGAGCCGTTCCTCCAGTGTCCGGAACCACTCCCCCAGCTCATTCAGATCCATCTGCGCAAGTTCTGAAATATTTTTCCCGTCCAGCTTGAAATGCAACGACTCTTTTTTCAAACGCATCCCGTGGCATTCGGGGCAAACCGATTTTTTCACAAACTGATTAGCCCATTTCTGTGCTTTCTTAGAGGGATTATCCTCCCGCTGGCTATCGATGTACTTGACCACCCCGTCGTAACTCATCATGTAATTCAGGCTGTTTCCCAGGGGCGTATTTTTTAACTGGATCCGCTCACTGGTGCCAAACAGAACGGCATTCAGCGCCCCGGTTGAAAAATTTTTCAACGGGGTTTTCAGCGTAAAACCATATTTATCCCCCAGGGCCTCAATTTGCCAGAAAATAAGGGAATTCCGGTAAGATCCCAGGGGAGCGATACCCCCTTTGGCAATGCTCTTATTCTTATCGGGAACAATCTTATCAATATCGATTTCGGTCACCTCTCCCAGTCCGTTGCACCGGGGTACTTTTTTATTATTCCCATAAACAGAGCTAG
>JAGYMR010000399.1 GCA_018400515.1 Tangfeifania sp. | reverse complement strand
GTTTTTGAGCCGGCAAAAAAATTACTGGAGCAGGCTTCAAAAGAAGCAAAAACCAGCCAACTGCCCGAATTTGCCAGACGCGTGGAGTTTCTGGAGGTGGGACTGCAACATGCCTTGTTGACATTGAAGCTGGCCGCTATTCATGACGGCAGGGAAAATGTGCCTGAGAAACAGGCTTCTGAAGCAAAAAAGGCTTTGCAGGAGTTGGTTGATTTCCGGAAAGCCCATGAAAAAATGTATTTTTCCGATTTATATCACGTCACCAATTTTTGGGAGCGTCCCAACTGGAACATGGATTATTTTTTTAAATAGCCGTTCAGAAATATTCTTAAGTAAACAGCTAAAAAATAATGTTTTTCATTATTTTTAATACGATCAATCCATTTTAAAATTTTATTTTCAGGTATGAATCAAGCATGATACGCACAGTACAAAAGGGAGAAAGAATAAAAAAGTCTTTGGGAACGGGCTTCTGAAGAAGTTTTTTTGGCATAGCTCCAATTTTCAGTATTTTTTTCCGCAGCGACTTTTTTACTGACTGTTTCAGCCCAAAAAAAGAAGGGGGCTGGAGGGGTGAGCTCCCTTGAAAACGGCGATTTTTAGGAGTTAATTTTTTAAATTTAATTTAATAATATTTACATGAAACGAATTTTTATCTTTTGCCTTTTTGCTGGCTTGCTTTTTCAGATCAGTTGTACCTCCGAAGAAAACATTGAATTTATCCGGGAGGAGAACCAAATTACCGTTCAAAAAGGGGACCGGGTGATCACCCACTACCTTTTCCGGTCAAAAGCATCAAAACCTATTTTATACCCGCTTTATTCCCCTTCCGGAGAAACCCTTACCCGTTCTTTTCCATTGGAGATGATCGAAGGTGAAAGCCGGGAACATCCCCACCATACAGGGGTCTATTTCACCTACGGAAGCGGTGGAGAGGTGAACGGGAACAGCTTCTGGCATAATCCGCATGACATTCCTCCGCTGACCACCGGACCGAAGTTTCCGCAGATCAGGCATGAAGAATTTGTGGAAATCAATGAAGCGGAGGGAATTCTTTCTACCCTTAGTTACTGGATGGACAAAAATAAAAAACCCCTTTTAAAGGAAGAACGGGAAATGAAGTTTCAGGCCTTTGCAGAGGAGACAAAAATTGATTTTACCATATACCTGACGGCCCTGGATACCTCCGTTACTTTTGAAGATACGAAGGAGGGGATGTTTGCCATTCGGGTTGCCGACTGGCTGGCCGAAGAATCCCAGGGTACGTTGTATGATGGAACGGGAGAATACCTTAATGCAGAAGGCGACCGGAATGAAGAAAATGTCTGGGGAAAACGATCCTCCTGGGTCCGGTTACAGGGAGCGAAGGAGGGAAAAACGACCGGGATCGCGATTTTTCATCACCCTTCCAGCCTGAATTATCCTGCCTACTGGCACGCCCGGGGGTATGGATGTTTTGCCGCGAACCCCATCGGCCAATACAAGTACCAGCAGCAACGAAAAAACGGACCGGAAAATCCCCAAAAAAGAACCTTCACGCTCGAACCCGGAGATAAAGCGTTGTTTAAATTCCGGATGATTGTTTATGAAGGGGAGCGGGGCAAAGCCTGGTTTGATAAAGAGTTTAAAAATTTCAGTAAAAATTAATTGTAGCATGGAAAAACGAAGGGATTTTATCAAAAAAAGCCTGGCGGGCACTGCCGGGATCGCCATCGGCGGAATGGGATTAAGTGCCAGATCGTACGCCTCCATCATGGGGTCCAATGAACGCTTAACTGTTGCAGCTATCGGAATCAGGGGCCAGGGGAGGAACCACATCAAGCAGTGGGCAGCTTTAAAAGAGAACCGGAATGTGTTTCTGAAAACCATCTGCGATGTGGATGAAAAAGTTTTAAACGAAAGGAAAAAGATGGTGGCGGACCTTTGCGGTACCACGCCTCTGACAGTATGGGATATGCGCCGTATCTTCGACGACAGGGAAATCGATGTGGTCTCTTTTGCCACACCCAACCACTGGCATGCGCTGGGGACGATCTGGGCCTGCCAGGCGGGGAAACATGTCTATGTTGAAAAACCTTCAAATCATAATGTATTTGAAG
>JAGYMR010000398.1 GCA_018400515.1 Tangfeifania sp. | reverse complement strand
GATCCACCTGGCAGAAACAGGCAGGGACTACCAGGGAAGAGAGTGGCCTGAACTGCAGGAATATTTCAACCGGTGCCGGGTGATCATCATACCATGCGGTAATCCCGACGGAAGGGCCAGGTGTCCTTACGACAGTTTTGTGGGACTGCCCGTGGAAACCATGACAAAATACGGACAGGGAACCAAAAAAAATGGTACCCCGTGGGGATGGCCAACATCAAAATCGTTGCATCCCATGAGGGGAGATGTTGGTATACTGGGCAGTTATTACAACGACAATGGCATCAACATCATGCACGATGAGTTTTTCGCTCCGATGGCCGAAGAAACAAAAGCCATTATTAACATAGCCATGGAAGAAGCACCCGACATCACAGTCTCCCTTCACTCGTGCGAATGCCAGCCATTCATACTTCAAAACAACCACGTCCCTTCTTTCATGAAAAAAAGAATAGCTGACCTGGCCAGACAGGTGAACCGGCATTACATCGACAGCAACCTGCCCAATATGGATGAAGATTGGGAAATAAGTGTTTCCGACGACGATCCGGTCCCCCCTCCCAAAGAATCATTCAACATGGTTAGCGCCTTACATCATGCATCGGGAACCATGTCTTTCACTTTTGAAAGTCCGCACGGCACACTGGACGATGGAGCAACCCACCAAGAAATCATTGATATTCAACTGGGGTTATACCAGGAAATGTTTGAATACATACTAAACAACCGCCTTTACTGGGAGTAAGCGGCAGCTGATATACAAAAAGCGGAATAAACAGAAAAAATACAGAGGAATCTCCTTTCCGGGTAGGTTCATTCGAAAAATAGCTTCCCGAAAAACTCCGGACGGTGATAATCCGGTTTTTCAAGATCAATCGGATTCCACGTAACGTAATGCGGTTCGGCAGTTTCATCCCCACACTTGTAAAAATTAGCCCGGGCCGATAATCCACTGAAAGTTTTAAATTTGGTGTAGGCAAAACATTCGATCGGTATGCGAATCATCATCTCCCATTCAAAATCTCCCGATTTTTTGTCGAATGGCTGACTCCCCAGCGACGATTCAATCTCTATTTTTTCAACCACAGCCGGATCAACAAATTTCCGGTCATGCCTTCCGGGGCCCCAGGCCAGATGTATGGTTCCAATGCAATTGAATTCAAAGTTGTAATAATTTTCATCCTCCGGGGAAATGAAAAACTCAACACAACTATCTTTGTAAACATCACCATTGGTTCGGGTTTCCATGGCTCTGAGGTGTTTTTCCCGGACATAATATTTTAACCAAATTTCATTTTTTATGTGCCCGATCCGGAATTTCACCTGAGGCTGGTAGTCGTATTCTTTCCAGTTAACCACCTGAATGGGATTAGTCACAGCTTGTTTCTCAAGCAAATGTGACGCTTCAGATAAGGAAACCGGTTTTTGGGGGTGGATTTCTTTTACAAATAACTGGTTCATCGTATTCATATTGAATGATTGTAAAGGTAAATATTTATTCCTGTGAAACAGGTTTCGGTGTAGGAGTGGTGTCTGCTTCCAGATCACCGAGGGCAAATTGAATTCCAGCCAGCATATGCTCCAGCAATGCTGCATTCCAAAAAACATCAGCCGTGTGTCCCAATCCGCTGAAAAATACACGGCCTTCCCCATAGGAGCGAATCCAACTAACCGGAAAATCAAGGTCCTGTGCCCGGACAGGCAGGATCCGACGGGTGGAAACCAGACCGGTTTTTTCCACATCAATGCTTAATAATATATGCAAATGTTTCCTGAAATCCGGTTCCTGCAATTGAAATGCCTGGTCAGCAATTTGGAAGGAATCTCCGGCAAACATAGCCGTCAAAGGACTTTCCGTGTCCTCTACCCTGACAGTCATCCGTTCACCATCCCACGGATGACCTCCGTTTTCCGTACCACCAAGCATCTGTCCGAAAGCAGGCCACTGGTCATACACCGGGTATTGAACAAAAGTAGCTATGGCATCGTGAATTCCGACAAATCCCTTTCCTCCTGAAATGTAATCAAGCAGCGATTTTTTCAACTCCGGATCCTCGAACAGCACTCCCACCGTATTTAAAAAACAGATGGCATCGAACTGTTTA
>JAGYMR010000397.1 GCA_018400515.1 Tangfeifania sp. | reverse complement strand
TGGTCGGTGGCTGCCCAGTTATCGAGGGGATGTGACGGGCAACCATGAGCCGCCTGGTTCAATGTTTGAATACCCCTTTCATGAGCCCATTCTGTCCATGGGATCATATGCTCCTGAATGATCAGGTGGGACACTGTTTCCCGGTAATCGCTCTTCACCCTCCTGACCTGGTCGTCCGGTCCGTTGCCGAACAACGCCGGCAACTCCCCCCGCAAATCATATCCCTGCAATTTCTGAAATGCTCCGAACAGGCCTTCGGTCCAGTCGGTATATTGCTCGAACGAATCATCGTGAACCGACCGGATCAAATCATTTATTGCATAACCTGCTTTTGAAAAAGCCTTTTCAAACTGATCCATCTGGCGCATGACGGGTTCTTTTGACAGGTAATCAATTTGCCAGCCGACACCTCCGGGGCAAGCCCGTTCAACCGTTTTTCCGCCCGTCCCGAGAAATATGGCATAAAGCTCCCATTTTCCGGCGGGAGCTATCCATTTAAGCCGGCCATCCCTCCCCACCTGGTTGGTCAATTCAATGATTTTTCCGTCGGCGGAATAAGCCATCAGTGAAAGCAGGGGAAGTTCTCTTTTATGCCTCACATAATACAGATTTTCCATATGGAGTTGTGGATTGGCAGCAATGGGCTGCCGGGGCTGATCCGTTAAATTGGTATAAGGCTCCTGAATATGTTTTACGGGTTCCTGCGGCGTTTGCCCGCCCAATAGTGTGTATTTTTCCAGAACCACACGTTTGGCTGCGTCTTCAAACCGGACCCACGGCCCCCCCATGTTCCAGCCCGATGTTGCGCCCAGGTCGATGGTCATTCCCAACTCCCGGGAAACCCGGCTGGTATAAGCCAACATTTCCATCCAACGGGGGGTCAGAAAATCAATGTATTCGTCCTCATGCCCTTTGGCACCGTATATCGGAATTAGCTTTGTTCCTCCCAAACCAGCTTTTTCATACTTTTCAAGACAAATTTTCAAATCTTTTTTATTCACGGCATTGCCCATCCACCACCAATAAGTTGCCGGTTTGTGCTCTGAAGTCAGTTCCGGCCACGCTAAGGCTTCATGATTTTGCCCCTTTGCTGTTGATGAAAAAATACCGGATAACACACTCAAAACCAGCATGAAGAATGCGACATTCATTATTCTTTTTACATTATTACAGTTTCTCATTCGATTTTCTTTTTGTAAGGTTTTCAATTCTGAATCAAAAGTTCTATATTTTCCAACGAATGTTCCCCGCATGCAGATTTTTTGCCCCGGGCAACTGCCGGATGGAACTATTCCTCCCGGGGGCAGTTTCCGGCCATTTCACGGGGATTTTTCCTGATTTGTTTCGGAGACACTGGTCTTCCGGTGTCCGGTTTTTCGGATATTCTGAACCAATGCATCATAAAACTTCTGGGCTTCTTCACATAAGCCGGCAGCAATCTCCGGATGCTGGTCCAAGCGATTAAACCGTTCACTTACATCCGCTCCCAGATCGTACAGTTCCCGGCCTGTGACTTTCCCGTCCTTATCGACACGGACCAGCAATTTCCAGCGTTCATCGCGGATTCCTTTATAGTTTGCCGCTCCTTCACCGCTTCCATCCATGTAATGAAAGAAATCATGGGGACTGTTATTGCTCTTTTCCGATAAAACAGGCCAGATATCGCGCCCGTCAATGATCCGGTCAGTGGGCACTTCCGCTCCTGCAAGCCTGGCAAAAGTGGGAAGCAGGTCAAGGGTTCCCGCCATGGCGCCCGTGGTTCTGCCGGGCGGGATTTTCCCCGGCCACCGGAAAATGCCGGGAACCCGGATACCCCCCTCATAGACAGTTCCTTTGCCGGCACGAAGCGGGCCGGCTGATCCGCCGTCGATTCCGTACGACAACCACGGTCCGTTATCACTGGCATAGACCACCAGGGTATTGTCATCCAGTTCCTGTTCTTTTAGACAATTCATGATTTTTCCCAGACTATGGTCTATGTCCGTCATGACATCTCCATAGAGGCCACGAAAAGAGGTGTCGGTCAGGCTGTCAGGAACGAACAAAGGCACATGAGGCATGTTATGCGCCAGGTAAAGAAAAAAGGGATGTTCTTTTTGTTCTTTAATAAACCGGATGG
>JAGYMR010000396.1 GCA_018400515.1 Tangfeifania sp. | reverse complement strand
TGAACCCCTGGTTAAAAGTCGCGCTCGTTTTAAGCTTTTCGATCAATTCATCCGGAATGGGTTCATTGGTTTCATAATGCTTCGCATATACCTTCAGCACTTCCGGTTCAGCAGCCCAGTTTTCCATGATCTGGGAAGGGAGCTCCACAAAATCACGCGGAACGGTTCCGGCAGTCCGGTCGTAAGGTCCGTCAGAGAAAAGACTGTGAAGGGCATGTCCGAATTCATGGAAGAAAGTGGTAACCTCATCAAAACTCAGCAAAGCAGGTGTATCACCCGAAGAACGTGTAAAATTCATTACAATGGAACCAATCTGCGATATCCGCTCTCCATCGCGGTAAGTGGCGTCGCGGAATCCGGTGGACCAGGCCCCGACCCTTTTCCCGTCCCGGGGATGAAAATCCATGTAAAGGACGCCCAGGTGGGAACCGTCTGATTCCAGAACTTCATAGACTTCTGCCTCCGGATGGTAGGTGGGCCAGTCACGTTTCTCAAATTGAAGTCCATAGAGGTTCTCCACCACGTAGAAAATGCCTTTTTTCGCATTTTCAAGACTGAAATAGGGCTTTAACGCTGCTTCATCGAAATCAAATTTTTGCTTCCGCAACTTTTCTATGTAATACCACCAGTCCCATGAAGCCAGCTCAAAATCTCCCCCCTCACTGTCAATGATCGCCTGCATCGCTTTCACATCTTTTTTGGCCATTTCCAGTGCCGGATCCCACAGCTTCATCAGGAAATCATAAACCGCTTCCGGCGTTTTTGCCATATTCACGTCGATGATGTATTCGGCGTGGTTGCCAAAGCCAAGCAATTCCGCCCGCTGGTCCCGGTATTTCACAATTTTTTTTATGATCTCCCGGTTGTCAAATTCACCCCCGTTGTTTCCGCGCATGAAATACCCGCGGTAGAGTTTCTCCCGCAAATCCCGCTTTTCTGAAAACTGCAGAAAGGGGATCATGCTCGGTTTTG
Organism: Tangfeifania sp.; assembly: GCA_018400515.1. The sequence goes on along the minus strand of JAGYMR010000396.1, from coordinate 1,155 downwards.
CCAGGGTAAACACCCATTTCCCGGTTTCCCCCGATGATTTAGCTTTTTCCGCGGCACGGGCGATCACATCCTCCGGCAATCCGGCAAGATCAGCCTCATCGTCGATCACCAGCTTAAAATTTTCATTCGTTTCGGCCAGGACATTTTCTCCGAAATGAAGGGTCAATGTGGAAAGTTCTTCATTAAATTTCCGCAATTTTTCCTGATCTTCTTCGGAAAGGTTGGCGCCATTCCGGACAAAATCTTCGTAGTATTTTTCTGTAACCCGCAGCTGTTCGGCATCAAAATCCAGTTGATCCCTCTGCTCATAAATGACCTTTATCCGTTCAAAAAGCTCCGGATTCAGCGAAATGTTATCGCGGTGCCGTGTCAGCATCGGAGAAATTTCACGGGCAATGGCCTGCATATTTTCGTTGGTATTGGCCGAATTGAGCGGAAAAAACACTCCCGTAACTTTATCCAGCAGTGCTCCTGATTTATCCAGCGCCAGAATGGTATTTTCAAACGTGGGTTCGTCCGGGTTGGACACAATCGCATCAATCTCTGTTTCGTGCCGTTTGATCCCCTCTTTTACAGCAGGGATGAAATGTGTTTCCTCAATCTTATCAAACGGCGGAACACCATGGGGTGTTGTCCAGGTTTTTAAAAAAGGATTTTCCATATTTGTATCCGATTCATTTGTTTTGTTTTTGCACGAATGAAAAAACATTCCGAAAACAATCATTAAAACAACCATTTTATCCATTTCGTCTAACTTTTTATTTATACAAAAAACAGAAAAACGTGTATCAGGAGCACCGGTTTCTGTGCAACAGGCTACGCGTTCACTGTCCACATTATTTTCCGCGCCAAAATAATCAATTTATGATTACCACAAAATGATAATTACTCCATCGAAACGGCGTTTATTTCGAAAAAGTATCCCGGGCAAAAAACCCGGAAAATTTTTTCCGGATATGCATTAAGCATTTTCTGTTGAAACATTTTGCAATAAAAACCTTACTTTTGTCGGATTCAAAAAAGATTTTAAACGGGCATGGCAACAATTATTCCGCCGGCTCCCTTAAGCCGGGAATGGTTCCCCGGTACTGCCGGGATGCTATGCAGATGAAATTTTTTAATAAACACAAATACTATTTGTCACTATTGGGCCTA
>JAGYMR010000395.1 GCA_018400515.1 Tangfeifania sp. | reverse complement strand
GCAGATTTTTCCTGAAGGTTTCGTAAAATACCCCCACATATCCGTCGATAATGATGGTGCGGTGTTTTTGCAGGTCCTCTGCAAGCCCCTCCAGGCCTCTGAAAATTTTATCATCCCCCAGGGGATGGGCGGGGTAGAGGCGGTATTTCCCCTTTTTATCCGCTGTTTTTGTTGCCGGCATTAAATGCTGGCTCGAAAGTCTCCAATTTTCCACTTTTTTCTCTTTTCCTTGTGTTTATAATTTGAATGTTTTTGTTCTGAAAGGGGCCTTTATTTTAATTTTCAATCCCCCAGTTTTTGTTGGGACGGGGTCCCAGCCAGAGTTCCAGCGTCCCTCCTTCTGAAAAGGTTTCATGGGAGATCCGGAAATCGTCCCAGGATTTTCCGTTAAGGGCCGCTTTTTGGATGTAGCAGTTTTCCGGAGCATTGTTGTGCGTTTTAATGGTAAATGCCTTTCCGGGATAATATTCCGGATCCAGGTCAATTTTCACCTCGTCGAATACAGGACTGGTGATTTCATAAACCGGGTTCAATCCGGTGGTTCCTTTGAGGCTGAACAATCCCATCGACATCAGGGCGCTGATGCCCCCCATTTGTCCCTGATCCTCGTCATGACCGCCGTAACCTTTATCAGGGGTTACTCCCCCGTAAGCCTGTTCGTTGACGCGGCGGACCCAGTATTGGGTCAGCCAGGGTTTTCCGGCATAATTGAACACATGGGCATTGGAACATCCCGGTTGGTTGGCATAACTGACATAGCCCTTGCTGTAGCCAAAGACAAAATCGTTGGGCGCAGCCTTTTCAAAGGCAAAATTCAATTTTTTGGTTAGGGTATCATTTCCTCCCATCAATTTTGCCAGGCCGGCGATATCGTGCGATACGGACCAGGTGGCCTGCCAGGCATTGGCTTCCACCCAGCCCTGTCCGCTCAGGGGATCGGTATGCAGCCAGCTTCCGTCTTCATTTCTGGGAAAGATCAATTTCAAATTGGGGTGAAACAACTTTTTCCATCCGGATGATCTTTGAAGGAAACGGGCGGCATCCTCTTCATTACCCATTTTTGCGGCCATCTGTGCCAGGGCCCAGTCCTGGAAAGCCCATTCCAGTGTTTCTCCTGCGTTGCCGGGTTTCCATCCGCCGGAAACGTAGTGATCGATTGCTTTACCTCCCATCATTCCTCCGGGCATGTGGTTCTTTTTCATGATTTCAAGGGCTTCCCGTGAATCGGTTTTCCGGAGCATCCCTTTCATGTAAGCACTGACGATCAGGTTGGTGGCCGGGCAGCCGGTCATGATGTACGAGTAACCGCCGGCACAGGGTCCCCGGGGCAGCAACCCGCCATTCCGGGCATATTGCACGAGGGATGCGGCGAAATCGTCCAGGACTCGCGGCCATGCCAGTCCCCACAGGGTGTTTAAATTCCACTGGGTGAGCCAGAAGGCATCTGAATTGTAGATGTTGAATGTTGTTTTTCCATTTTGATCCCGGGGTAGGCGCCGGGTTTTTAGCCGGGCGTCGGTATGTGTCCCCTCACGTTCTCCCTGCGTATAATCGGGGTAATCCCCGCTGAAATCATTCAGTTTATGCCGACCCAAAAGGACATGCCACAGGTCGGTGTAAAATTTAACCCGCTGATCCCGGGTGCCGCCTTTTACGGCAATGTTATCCATCGCCTCATTCCACGTTTCCCGGGCCTCTTCCCTCACCTGGTTGAAATCCCAGTGGTTGCATCCCTTATCCATGTTCAGGCGGGCATTTTCAATGCTGGTAAACGAGATGGCCACTTTCATCTGAAGCGTATCCCCTGCTTTTACCGTGTATTGTGCGGCCACGCCCGCCGGGGGGGCATCGTGGTAACTCCACCCTTCGGGGCGGCGGGGAGTACTGTTTTCTGCCGCTGTCAGGCTTTGAACATCCTGCTTTTGCAGGGTACCCTCCCAGCTGTCGAGCTGTTCCATCGGCCGGTCAAACCGGATTACAAAAAAGATTTTCACATTTTGGGGACCTCCCCACAAGCGGCCGACCGAGTGAAAGGAGCCTTCCAGCTCCGAGGGACTCACTTTTTTTACCTGGGCTCCTGTCATGGTGCTGGTTCCCACATAACCGCCCAGATTGATTATCAGACGGGCGGTGGCAT
>JAGYMR010000394.1 GCA_018400515.1 Tangfeifania sp. | reverse complement strand
CGTAAATATTTTACATGCTCGTTTCAAATAATTAATTATTAAATATTTAAGTAAAATTCGATTTTTATGAAACACATTATTATCGCGCTTTTTTCAGCTTCACTATTATGGGGATGTGCATCCCCCAAAGAAGGATCCAATAAAGAAGCATCCGGGAAATCAAAAGAAAAAATCATTTTTGAAACCGACATGGGCAATGATGTGGATGATGCTTTAGCCCTGGATATGCTTTATAAATACGTTGATATGGGCAAAATTGAATTGCTGGGGGTAATGTCCAATAAAAACAGCAAGTTTTCAGGCGAATTCATCGATGTTATGGGAACCTGGTACGGCCATCCGGATATTCCGGTGGGCATTGTGAAAAACGGGACTGACAGCGAAAACGATGCAAAAAACTATGTGAAGGCTGTTTGTGAATTGGAAAAAGATGGGGATCCCCTTTTTAAGCGGACACTGAAGAATCATACGGCATTGCCGGAAGCCCCTGTTTTATACCGGAAAATTCTGTCCAAGCAGCCCGACAGTTCCGTCACGGTTGTTTCGGTGGGATTTTCGACCAATATTGCCCGTCTGCTCGACACACCAGCCGATGAATACTCCCCGTTAACGGGTAAGGAGCTGGTGGCAAAGAAGGTAAAATTGCTTTCCATCATGGCCGGCAGTTTTGCAAGTGACCCCCTGAAAGAGTACAATGTGGTGAAAGATATTCCGGCAGCAAAGAAGGTCTTCGCGGAATGGCCCACCCCGGTGATTTCATCGCCTTTCGAAGTGGGCATCCAGATACGCTATCCCGGGGAAAGCATTGAAAATGATTTTCAATGGGGAATGCCTCATCCGTTGGTAGAAGCTTATAAGGCTTATCTCCCGATGCCTTATGACCGGCCCACATGGGACCTGACAAGTGTTTTGTACGCTGTTCAACCAGATACGGCACTTTTTAAGCGATCGGAAAAAGGGATCATTTCCGTTGATGACGAAGGGTATACCCGTTTTGAGCCTAACAGTAAAGGCAATCATCGCTATTTGAGTGTTTCAAAACAGCAAGCGGAAAAAGTCAGGAATTATTTTGTGGATCTCATAACCCAAAAGCCCGCCAGATATAAGGATTAAATCAGCTGTATGCTGTCATGACTTTTTTTTGACTGCTTTGGAGCGGAAAAATCAAAGAAAAGACAGTACTATGTAAAAAAAGATCGTTATGGGAAAAATATTGGTGATCGGTAGTTCCAATACCGATTTAATTGCACGGGTCAGTCATCTTCCTGCTGCCGGAGAAACACTGCAGGGATCAGCCTATCAGCAGGCCATGGGGGGGAAAGGAGCAAACCAGGCCATGGCAGCCCACCGGGCCGGTGGGGATGTATCCTTTATTACCTCTGTTGGCGATGATTCCAATGGAGATAACGCCATTGCCTACTACAGAAAGGAGGGGCTGGATGTTTCAGAATCACAGCGGGTGGCCGGTGTGCCATCAGGGATCGCCATGATTTGGGTGGATGATAGGGGAGAAAACAGCATTGTTATCATTCCCGGGGCCAACAACAAGTTAAGTCCGGAATTTATCAGCACGGTTCAGGAGGAGATTGCCCATGCCGAAGTGGTCATGCTTCAGATGGAAATTCCTTATGAAACCATAAAAGCCGTTTGCAGGCTGGCCGGGAAAAGCAATACCCGGGTGGTGCTGAATGCAGCTCCCGCAGTTGCTTTGGATCAGGAGCTGCTTGGGATGATCGATATACTCATTGTTAATGAAACCGAAGCTGAAGTTATTTCGGGAGTCCGGGTTGAAACCGGTAAAGAGGAGAAAGTGGCGGGTTTATTGCTGGATTCCGGTGTTAAAACGGTTATTCTGACCCTGGGGAAAAGGGGGAGTCTGTTGAAAAGCCGTGAAGCGAATTATTTTGAACCCGCTTACCAGGTTCAGGCGGTCGATACCACCGCTGCAGGCGATACCTTCTGCGGAGCGATGGTGGCGGAGATTACCCGGGGGCATTCCCTGAAAAGTGCGCTGAAATTTGCCACGGCGGCCGCTGCTATATGTGTTACACGGATGGGGGCCCAGCCATCCGTTCCCACGGAAGAAGAGATACATGAATTCATTCAAAAGCACATTAATCACTAAAAAAAATTATCAT